>JADFIM010000036.1 GCA_022566725.1 Planctomycetota bacterium | reverse complement strand
GGTCCACCTCCGCGCGACGATCTCGACCAGCTGCTGCAAAGCTGGCATGCGATCCACGCCCAGCGTGCCGCCGCAGGCCGCGATGAACTGATCGAACGGATTGCACGAGAACGGCACTCTGTGAAGGCGACCCGCGCCGCCAAACGCTGGGCCGCGCCGATCTCAGCGTTTCGGCGCTTCGACGTTTCGCCGTTTCTCAGGAGATTTGTGATGAATCGCTATTCACCCGTCGCCGCGTCGATGCTGCTGGTGATTGCGCTGATCGCGCTGTTCATGCCCAGCCCCAAGGGACAGGTTTACGCCCAACAGGAAGTGATGGTGCCCCAGGGCGGCCGGCTCGATGCGCTCGATGAGGAAGGCAACATCCTCGGCCCATGTCCGCTGAAGCGCACCGATGTCGATGTGCAGGTATCGGGGTTCTTCAGCCGAGTCACGCTGACCCAGACCTACCACAACCCATATGAGAAAAAGATCGAGGCGGTCTACACCTTCCCCATGAGCCATCGCGCCGCGGTGGATCGAATGACCATGACCATCGGCGACCGTGTCGTCGTAGGCGAGGTCAAGGAGCGGCAGCTTGCCCGGCAAATCTACGAAGCAGCCCGCGCCCAGGGTTATGTCGCCAGCCTCCTCGAACAGGAGCGGCCCAACATATTCACCCAGTCGGTAGCGAACATCGAGCCTCAGGCCGAGGTCGTCGTCGAGATCAGCTACGTCGAGATCCTGCAAATCAAGGATGGGGCGTACAGCTTCGACTTCCCGATGGTGGTCGGGCCGCGGTACATTCCAGGCGCGCCGACGACCAGCCCGTCCATTGTGCCCGCTGAGCTGGTCATGCGGCACGGGTTGATCCTGCTGGGGCCAGCGAAGCTCACCGTCGGTGCGGCCGGCGAGGTCGATGAGCTCGGCACCCTGCAAACCGGCAAGCTGCATGCGCTGCTGGGCGCCGCCCAGCCGATCAAGTACCCATCGGACGCGTGGTGGGGCCGAGGCGATCAAACCGGTGGAGCCGGCCAGCCCGGCCTGTGGTACCGCTTCGAAGCGGCCTACGCCGACGCCTCCAAGGAGTTCGGCGAGCTGTACACCGATGGCACCGCTCAGCTCAACGGCCGATGGTTCTTCATCGACCGCAAAACAATCAATGAGATGGGCGCCGGCTTCGCGCAGGACACCAACCAGGTGCCGGACGCCAGCCGAATCACCCCTGAGCCGGTCAGACCCACCACGCGGGCCGGGCACGACATCACCGTCACCATCACCATCGACACCGGCGGCCCGGGGCTGCTCGACATCAAGTCCGACCTGCACCAGATCGTCCGCAGCGACGAAGTGATGCGCGACGACGGGCTTGTCCGCAAAGTCACGCTGGCCCTGGCAAAGAAAGAGGCAATCCCCAACCGCGATTTCGTTCTCTCATGGCGCCAGACGGCCGACACGATCCAGGAAGCGACGTTCATCCACACGTCGAAGCAGCACGGCGATTATTCCGGCGGCTTCTTCACCCTGATCTTGCAACCCCCGGATCGTGTCGAGGACGCAGACGTTGGGCCGCGCGAGCTGATCTTCGTGATGGACACCTCCGGCTCGATGAGCGGCTTCCCGATCGAGAAATCCAAGGAAGTGATAACGCGGGCGATCGACGCCATGCGGCCGGCCGATACGTTCAACATCATCACGTTCGCCGGCCGCACGGCGATTCTGTGGGGCAACCCCCGACCGGCTACGGCGAAGAACCGCGCCGAAGCCAAGGCGTTCGTCGAATCGCGACAAGGTGGCGGCGGGACCGAGATGATGAAAGCGATCGAAGCCGCCCTCGTGCAAACCGTCGGTGAGGGACCGCAGCCGCTGAGCCCTTGGGATGTCGCAAACCTTTCCGCCGACGGCCGAACGGTCACCATGTTGCTGTCCTGCGGCGACATCGACGTCGCCAAGCTGGACGTCGCCACAGATGAGGCGCCCGCCGCGACCGTTCGCCTTCCCAATGACGACAGCCTGGTCGTCCCCGGCCTCGAGCCGCATGTGCACATCAGGGCCTCGCACATGCTGGTGACCGGGCGATGGACGACCTGGGACGGCCGCCGGGTCCTCATTGTCGATGACGCCCGCCACGTCGATGAACCTGCCCAGGCCAAGCCGATGCGGATCGTCCTGTTCCTCACCGACGGCTATGTCGGAAACGACATGGGCATCATCAACGCTGTGAAAGAGAACGCTCACACGACGCGGGTGTTCAGCTTCGGCATCGGTAACTCTGTCAATCGCTACCTGCTAGAGGGCATGGCACAGGCCGGGCGCGGCGAGGTCGAGTTCGTTTTGCTGGAGACCGACGCCGACAAGGCCGTCAATCGCTTCACCAAGCGCATCGAGACGCCGGTGCTGACGGATATCGAGCTTCAGTTCAGCGATGGTTTGCAGGTCACCGACCTGCTGCCCTCGCCGGACGCGGTACCCGACCTGTTCGACGTCAAGCCCCTGGTCATCCACGGCCGGTACACGACCCCCGGGAAGGGCACGCTGACCATTCGCGGGCGAACCGGAGCCGGGCCGTATACCCGCACTATTGATCTGGACCTCCCCGAGACGCAGGCTGAGCACGATGTGATCGCAACCGTTTGGGCCCGAGCCAAGATCGAGGCGATCATGAACCAGGACCTCAGAGCCGCTCAGCAGAACGCCTTCCCGGCCGACCTTCAACAACAAATCATCGCCCTCGGCGAGCAGTTCCAGATCATGACTCAGTACACGAGCTTCGTGGCCGTGGAGAAGTCGCGGATGACCATCGGCGGCAAGCCGGTGCTGGTGGCCGTGCCGATCGAGATGCCGGCCGGCGTCTCCTACGAAGGCATCTTCGGCGGAGTCGTCGACCGCGAGGCCGAGGAGATCTTCCTCGGCGCACGCTTAAAGACACTCGGGGGGATCGCTGCCGGGCGCGGCTTCCTGCACATGAACACGGCGCCGCATGAAAAGCTCCGTCAGTTGCGGGGCTTCGCGTCTGTGGTCTCAAAGACCGAACAGCCCGCGGCTTTGCCACCTCCGCTGACGCCGCCCAGACCACCCGGCCCGGCTGGCGGCTCACCTGTATTCTTCGATACCCGCGGTCCCGGTCCTAGCGGCGGTTTCGGCGGCGGCTCCGGTGATTCTAGGAAAGCGGGCAAGTCGGGAACCGTCTCATTCCCCTGGCAGGGCGCGCCGACGAGCGCGGACGACGCCCAAGGATTGGTTTCCAACGGCGAGCTTCGGATCGTGCAAATGCCCGAGATTATCGCCCGCTCCATTGAGGCTCCACCGGAGTTACAACGGTCCATCCTTGAGGTCATCGAAGCGCTCGACAAACCGGGCCGCCGGGACACCGACGACGATGAGCGAGCCCAACCGCTGCTCGGGGACATCCCGCTCATTGGGGAATTGTTCAAGGACGCCTCCCGTCCCGTGCTCGCCGGCCGGACGATCTTCGCCGAGCACGTGGCGATGGGAGTGGCAGACCTCGTCAAAGAAGGCGAGATCGACGATGCCAAGACGCTGGCCCAAGCGCTCGCCGACGGGCGGCCCGACTACGAGATCGGCGTGAAGATGCGGGATGCGCTGGCGGACGAATCGCTTGACGAAGCCCAGCGCGACGCAACGATCGCCGAGCTGGGCGAGGAGGCCCGCAAGCAGCTTGAAGCGGTCATCGCCAAGGCCCGGCGCGAGGCACGTCTGCGCCGCGTGCTCGATGAGCGGCTGTATGAGATGGTTGTGCAACCGCGGCCGGCAGAAGACCGGGCTGAGGACAGCCCGGCTCGCAAGGACAAGGCGGCTCGCAAGGAGTCACTACGCCTGACGGTTCTCGTGACGAGCGTTGATGATGAGACGAAGCAAGCCCTCGCCGAGGCGGGTCTCACCATCGAAGCGACCGCGACCTCGCTGCCGATGATCGTGGGCGCCGCGACGGTGCGCGACTTGGAGACGCTCGCTCTGCTGGACATCGTGCGGCGCATCGAGCCGACGAGGATGGACTCAAGCATCGACTGAACCACAGCGCCCTAGCGCCGATCGACACCCACCGAAGCCCACGGGCTCGAGCCCGTGGGCTTCTTTCATGAGAATGAGCTATCCTGTTGTCGAAGCGGGCAATCGGGGAGCGCCGGCATGGCGTCCTGGAACGGGTGGTACCACATCGTCGGCAGCACTTATGGGAGCTGGCTGCCCGGTGACCCACGCGGTTGGCGATCGCGGCACCATCGAGAGCATGTCGAGGGCGATTACAAGAACCCTCCACCACCGGGGAAGGACCACCGGCGTCATGCCCGCTCAAAGTCGATGATGAAGCGCGAGCCTGTTGTCCTCACCGTTCATCAGCGCGAACTGGTTTGCCGGACAATGATCGAGGCACTGCGGTTTCATCACGTCGAGGTCAAGGAGTTGTCCGTTTCGGCAACCCATTTCCATCTTCTTGCCGGCTTCGCCTCCGTGGGACATGCGGCTCAGATCAAGCACATCAGCGATCCGCCACGGCATTACGTCGGTATCGCGCGGTCGCGGAGCAGCCGCGCGTTGAG
The DNA here is from genome assembly GCA_022566725.1 of Planctomycetota bacterium. Classification (GTDB taxonomy): domain Bacteria; phylum Planctomycetota; class Phycisphaerae; order Phycisphaerales; family SM1A02; genus JADFFQ01. Next base: position 11,286 of record JADFIM010000036.1, on the reverse strand, counting down.
TGATGGGGGCCTTGTCCCGCGCGGAGGTCTGTGGGCGAAGCGAACCAAGATTGTACCGATCCGCGACCCAGCGCATCTCCATAACGTCGTCGAGTACGTTCGCAAGCATGCTGACGAAGGCGCTATCGTTTGGTCGCTGCTGTGAGAGGCTTGATTGTGAGAACCGTCGTTCATTGAAGCCCACGGGCTCGAGCCCGTGGGCTTCCTTCATGTCCGCATGCGCTGTTGTGCTTGATATTCCTCCCAGCGCGTGGAGAGGTCGTGCTCCACGCCAAGCAGGTCGAGGATGCGCCCGGCCATGAAGTCCACGAGATCCTCAATCGACTTGGGATGAAGATAGAAGCCCGGCGAAAGCGGAGCGATGATCGCCCCGGCTTCACTGAGCCGCTGCATATTGCAGATGTCGATGTGGCCGGCGGGGGTCTCGCGGTAGGCGAGGATCAATCGGCGGCGTTCCTTGAGGGTCACCGCCGCCGCCCGCTTGAGGAGGTTGTCGGTGATCCCGGCGGCGACGGCCCCCAACGTGTTGCTGGAGCATGGCACGATCACCATACCGTCGTGAAGAAACGAACCGGAAGCGATCGCCGCCCCAACGTCTTTGTCGTTGTAGATGGTGACCAGCTCGCCTCGGCCGGCGGTCAGCGCATCGGCATCGACGCGCTTGAGGCCCAACTCATCAAACAGCAGCCGCTTGCCGAGGGCCGAAACGGTCAGGTGGATCTCGACACCGGCCTCGGCCAGCTGCTCCATGACCCGCCGGGCGTACGTCGCCCCGCTGGCCCCGGTGATCCCGACGAGGATTCGACCAGTCATACCGCTGCCCCTCGATCCTCCGCATGGCCGCCGGATACCGCGACCCCCCCAAGATATAGGAAAACGGGGTCATCCGCTTTGCGCGATCTTGCCGGCAACGTGGTACACTTCGTCGTTGACGGTTTTTCACGAAGGATCGGCCCAATGAAGACCACCATAACTGCCGTGCTGCTGGGGTTTGGAATGGGCTGCTTGAGCGCGTGTGCCGGCTCGGTGACCTACCCGCCTCCCGGGGGTTCAACCGAGCTGGGCGAAGCGGCGCGCAAGCCCGTGCCCACCCTGATGACCAAAGCGATCCGCTTTGCTCATGACCGCTACGGTGATGATGATGCGTTTGCGATCAACCTTCCGCCGGGCACGCCTGCGGCGGTCTACGACGAAGTCATCGCGCGCCTCGGGGCCGGCCGGCCAATGCTTGAGGCCGGCGAACGTGCCTATCACGTCACGAAGGTGACCCTGCGCTGGTCGGATGCGAAGGTTGATCTGGTCTATCCACGGGCCGACGGCTATTACGAGTTCATCACGGTCTCATTTCAACGGGACCTGGTTCGCGGCTACGAGTTTGCCGGGACCCGGCTGTGGCGAACCGGCAACCGACCACCGCCGCCTCACTACGCACCGCAACCCGTCGCGGCACAAGCGCCGCCGGAAGAAGCATCCCAGCCGCAGGCTGCATCCGCCGACGATATCGAAAAGTAGGGAAGGCGCCAGCCCCGTGTTCGTCCACCGATTGACATGCCAACCGATTGCGGTGCGCGACAATAGCCGGCGGGCTACGCCCGCTGAACTCGGGACGCGTAGCGTCCCGGCTGTTCTCGATGAATGCGGACATTGAAAACGCGTATCAGGGGCGTCGAGTCTGTGTGACCGGCGGAGCGGGCTTTATCGGTTCGCATCTGGTCGCGGCGCTGGTCAAGTTCGGGGCGGAAGTGTCGGTCATTGACGACCTCACTGCCGGGTCACCGCAGAACCTGCCGACAGCGCCCGGGCGCGTTAGGTTGGTGCAGGGCTCGATCCTTGACTCCCAGGCCCTGGCCGAGGCCGTCGACGGGGCCGAGTTGATCTTCCATCTGGCGGCGCTGACCTCGGTGCCGGGGAGTGTCGAGCAGCCCGATCGCTACCATCAAGTCAACGCAACCGGCACGATGCAGGTGCTGGAAGCAGCCCGAGCGGCCGGGACGAAGCGCCTCATCTACGCCTCCTCCAGCAGCATCTACGGCGACCGGGGCCGGGGCCCTGTCGTGGAGACCATGACCCCACAGCCGACATCACCCTATGCCGCCGCGAAAGGTGCCGGCGAGCTGATGCTTCGCGCCTTCGCCCACTGCCACGGATTCTCGTGCATCAGCCTTCGATACTTCAACATCTTCGGAGCGCGTCAGCGGCCGGACTCACCCTACGCGGCGGTCATTCCTCGCTTCGCCGAAGCCCTGCTGAAAGGAAAGAAGCCGACGATCTACGGCGACGGCACCCAGACGCGCGATTTCACCCACGTCGCCAACGCGGTGCAGGCAAACCTTCTTGCCGGCGCCTCAACCAAACCGCTGCACGGCGAGGCAGTCAACATCGCCTGCGGCACGAGCTATAGCCTGCTTCAACTGATCGAAATGATGGCCCAGATCCTCGGCGTCGAACCGCGCTACGAGCTGGGGCCGTCACGTGTCGGCGAAGTGATGCACAGCCGGGCGAGCATCGATGCCGCAGCCAAACTGCTGGGCTATAAGCCGGTGGTCGAACTCAAAGAGGGATTGAAGATGGCGCTGGAGTATTACGCGGCCGGCTAAGGCCTCGCCGGTTGGACCGATCGCGATCACCCCATGACCAATGCAGGCTAGGGCGCGTCGCGAGCAAGGGAGGCGTCTCACTCCGCCGGTTCGACGCCGATCGCCACGATCGTCTGATCGTCAGTCGGGCGAACACCCGCCTGGTGTCGCGACAGCGGATCGGTGAGCGACTGCACCACACAAGCGGGCTCACCGGTGCACGCTTCGAGCGCCCGCTCGATTCCCGCCACTCCGAACATGGCGCCGTCAGGATCCCGAGCCTCGATGATTCCGTCCGTGTACATCACGACCGTCTGGCCGGGCTCAAGATCGACGGTCGCTTCCTCATAACGGACCTGATCGAGCACACCCAGCGGAAGGCCGCCGACGGCATCGAGCCGCTGAACCGAGCCGCCGACGCCCGGCTTTTTGAGAAGCGGGGGGTTGTGCCCAGCCCGGGCATAGGTCCAGCGCCTCCGAGGCGGGTCATACACAGCCAGGTACGCCGTGACGAAGGAACTCTGGATTCGCTTGGCGGCCAGATGCCGGTTGGCGTGCTCGAGCAGCTCAGCGGGTCCGCTCGGGTCGTGGGGGTAGGCGTGCAGAATCGCGTGGAGCATGGCCATCACGACCGCCGCCGCTGGGCCGTGACCGGAGGCATCAGCAATCAGCATCAGCCACGGACCGTTCGGATCGGCCCCCGAGCCGTCTGAGCTGGATCGCAACGGACGGAAGTCGTAGTGGTCACCGCCGGCCTGGTCAAACGTCTTATAGCTGGCGGCAATCGTCAGTCCGGGGATGTCGGGGATCGGTTGGGGCAACAACGCTCGCTGGATAGCCGCGACGCGCTCGACCTCGGCGCGGATCTTTCCATTCGCCTCGCGGAGCTCCTTGGCAATGAGTACGTTCCTGACCGCCGTGCCCACCAAGTTAGCGCGCAGAATCGCGTGCTCCAGGTCCTCCACGCTGAAGCCTTCGGGATCGGTGCGCAGGAAGATCGCCCAGTTCAGCGGCTCGCCGTCATCAAACAGGGGAATTGCCATCAACGAGCCATAGCCGGCCAAGGCGTCACCGACGACCGGATCGTTGCCAATGGTGAGATGATGAATCAGCTCGGGGTAGGCGGAGCGGATCAATTGGCCCAGGAAACCCCCGGTCTGCACGGGCAGATCGTGCCACTGCCGCCACGGCTCGCCCGATGCCAGGTCGAAGGGCTCGTCGTGGTGGACGAAACGGGTGATCTTGTATTCGCCCGGCGCCACCCCGCGGGTGGAGAGTGATATATACCCGCGTGGCCCGTACAGCTGCTCACCATGAGCGGAGAAGACCTGCAGCACCTCCTGTGGCTCGACCGCCCGGCTGAGCGCCCCCACCATCTCCATCAAAACGGGAATGCGGGGGTTGCCCGAGGTGTCAACGCACCGCATCCCGCCGAGATTCTCCTCCCGGCCAGTCTTCGGCACCGTCTGCTCGACCCGCGGCATGAATGATCGCCCCTTTCAAGCCAGCGAACAACGTTGTGGATGATAGCCGTTATTCGCAGTGGCCTGTGGCCGGCATCAAGCGAGCCGGGCCATCCCGGACCCAGGGCGATGTCCTGCTCGGCCCGGCGTCAGCGGCCGAAAACGGTACTGGGAATCAAACCGACGCTTTTCCATCGACGTGAGATCCGCGGGGCCTCGGAGCTCACCGGCGGCGATACCAGCTACCTGGTCTGGGCCCCCGCCAATCCATAGACCACCACCTGCCAGATGAATGTCTGGCGATAGAACCGCCGCTCCAGGCCGTGGCTGCGCACGATGGCCTCGACCGCCTCGGCCGGATGCACGAAGACCCGAAATGCCTGCCATCGCAGCTGGCAACCGAGATTGATCAGGGCGACGCCGAGCTTCACCCACCAGGTCTCGCGGGGGTAGACCACGCCGTAGAGCTTTCGGGCCCGCGCTGAGGACAGGCCAACCAGCGATTCCAGGTCGCCATAGCAGCAGATCACCCGGTCCAGGGTAACGATGTCAGCGGGCTCGATCTGCGGGGCCAGCTCCACGAAGTCGCCGTGGTAGTACGCGACACGATCATCGTGGCCTTGCCCGTCCGCCCCTTCCCGGGCGGCTTCGATGTACGCAGCCGACGCTTCGACGCTGGTGGCGGTCGCCGCGCCGGCCCGCAACAACTCGTGTGCAATGGCTCCGACACCCCCGCCGATATCCAGCAGCGTCGCGCCTTGGATCCCCTCGGCCCGCAGCGCGTCGATCAACATCTGCGTGGCGGAAGCCGGCCCCTTCCTGCGATACTTCTTTAGCTGTCGGGCGGCGACGCGCCGATCGAACTGGCGCTCAATCGCCCGGCACTGGCAGCAGATCACGATTCACCGGCCTTCGTTGTGTCCACGATCCGCTCCCATCGTACGGGGCAAGGCACCGCGACCACACCGCCCCTGCTAAGCATCCACCAGATCTGATGTTCGCTTGGCCTTTAACAGGCGGTCCCTTGCGACGTATCGCTGGTTCTGTGTAAACGCCGTTGTTTGTCCGCTCTCTGATGTCAAGTCGTTGATGATCGGGCTGTCAAGTTGCATCCGGCGGGTTCACGTCGTCGGCTGCGCTTGGCCGATCTGATCGAGCTGCTCCTGGATGCGTTGCTCGATGAGGGCGGTCAGGGTCCCGGCGGCGCCCCGGGCGGAGCCCTTCGCGTCGGCGAGGTGGGCTGTGACGTCGATCGTCGGGGCGAAGCTGACGACCGCCCGCCGAGCCCCTCGCGCGCCTGCTTCGCGGGCTCCCAGTGCATCCTCCTCGAACTTGTCGAGCGTCTCGGTCATTCGCTCGATGGACGGCTGCTGGGTCACGTAATCGCCGGGATAGCTGAATAGCTGGGTCACCAGATTCAGGTCCTCCAGATCGCGCTTCGCAGCCGTGATCGCCTGCGGCGACAACTCGGCGCCGGCTGGGTTCTCACCGACCGCTGCCGCATCGTCGCCTTGGGGCTCATCGGCGCCCCACTCGCGGAGGATGTGATGCCGCAGCTGCTTTACACGCGCGGGGATCGGTTGGTCGCCCACCCGGCCGAGACGGCGTTGCTCCATCTGCGAAAGGATGTGCTCAGTCAGCCGGCTGATGCGATTCGGCAGCGACCCCTTACCGAACGCGTTGAGGTATTCCAACTCCTTCAACCCCAGAATTGCTTCCGCGTAACGGTAGATGCGCTCCAGGAGCGGACGATCAACCTGCGGCCGCCAGTACAGCCGCTGCTCCAACCGGGTCATCACGGACTGCAACTGCGGTGTCGGATCGTCGAGATAGAAGTACTTGAGCGCACAGGGCAGGATGTGCAGCGTGGAGCCGCCACTGCGGCTGCGCCGCCGGGCCGCGGCCAGGGCGATCATCGCCGCCCCTTCGCGCAACGGGGTCACGCGGTCGTTGAGGTGGTATACCTCGCCCTCGGGAAAGATGACCAGCGATCGATTTCCCTGGGCAAGCACATCGACCGCAGTGCGAAACGCCCGCAAGTCGGTCCCCTCGCGGTCAATGCTGAACGCCCCGAGTCGCTGGAACGCCCACCCCTTCAAGCCGAACCAACCCTTGAAGACCTGCCACGCCGCCAGATAACAACACGGCAGGCCGAGGCGATGCATCGCCTCGAAGATGATGAACGGGTCGCCGTGGGCGGGATGATTGATCGTAATCATCGCCCCACCGCCTTGGGCCAGCGCCCAACGCACATGCTTCTCTCCGCGCACCTCCACGTCTCGAACTTGGTACATGCGCCGATACACGTGGCGACGCAGCGGAGTCAGCGCCCACTGCCAGAACCGGCTCGGTCTGGCCGGCCGAAAACGATAGCCCGGCTCAAGCAGGCGCCTTTCCATTGGGGCAGTAGACCCGATGCGCCCCAACGCGCCAAGCAGCGCTCAACCACGTTGTGAGAGAACTACCACCGCCCTTTACGCGGCGTAAGAATCGACGGCAACATCGGCCACAGGGGAGGCGCCAAATGCTATCTCTCCACGAGCATGGAGACGGCGTTGCCGCCGCCGAGGCAGAGACTCGCAATGCCGCGCCGGGCTCCCGTGCGGATCATCTGGTGCAGCAGGGTGGTGAGAACACGGGCCCCGGAAGCCCCGATTGGATGACCAAGTGCGATCGCCCCTCCACAAATGTTGAGCTTGGCCTCGGGGAGGTCGATCTCGTTGATGTTCGCCAGCACCTGGGCGGCGAACGCTTCGTTGAGCTCAAAGAGATCGATATCGTCAATCGTCAGCTTGTTGCGCGCCAGCAGCGCTTTGAGGCCTTTGGCGGGCGCGTCGAAGATGTCCTTCGGCGCGACGCCGGCGGTGTGGTAGTCAACGATCCACGCGATCGGGTCGGCGGCGATTTCCTCGGCCTTGGCCGGCGAAGCGACGATGAGCGCGGCGGCGCCATCGGAGATCTGAGAAGCGTTGCCCGCGGTGACGGTGCCGTCGGCGTCGAACACGGACTTGAGCTTCGCCAGCTTCTCAACGCTGGAGTCGGCACGAATACCTTCATCGTTCTCAACGCCCTGCTTCTGTTTGAGCTGCTCGGCAGCGAGCGACACGATCTCCGGTTTGAAGAAGCACTTGCCGGTCGCTTCGGCGGCACGATGATGCGATTGCGCGGCAAAGCGGTCCTGTTCTTCGCGTGAGATGCCGTGCTTGCGGGCAATGTAGTCCGCGGCGCAGCCCATGGCCCAGCCTTCAAACGGGCACGACAGGCCGTCGTGGACCATGTGGTCGATCATCTTGCTATCGCCGAACTTCACCCCCGTCCGGAGGTAGTCCATGTGAGGCGCCAGCGACATATTCTCAAATCCCCCGGCCAGGACGAGCTGGTTGTCGCCGGCCTTGATCGACTGGGCGGCGAGCATGACGGACTGGAGGCCGGACCCGCACACCTTATTGATCGTCTGAGCGTTGAGCGTATCGGGCAGCCCCGCTTTGAGCCCGGCTTGCCGGGCGGGATTCTGACCAACCCCGGCTTGCAGCGCACAGCCAAAGATGGCCTCATCGACGTGATCTTTGGCCGCGGGGACCTCTTCGAGCACGGCCTGAATCGCGTACGCCCCAAGCTGAGGCGCGGGCGTGCGGCTCAGCCCACCAAGGAACCGGCCCACCGGCGTCCGCTTGGCGGCGAGAATGACTGGTTGGATCATGGCGGATCACTCCACAATTGATTCGGGAGGCATAATCTTATCCGGGCTCAGCGCAACCCAACGCAAGCAGCGGGCAGCCTGAGCCCGCTACAATCGCGGGCATTGCGTCCCAACGCTCGTGTGCGTCGCTTGAGCGATGACATCGTAGCCGCCCGTTGCGGACACTGCGGGCGGCGCCGCCGTGGGATGAACCAACGAGCCGAGGATGATCGCCGCCGCCGACCCCGATCAGTGATTCCGCCATGACCGACCTGGAGCCTGCCACGGACAACCTGACGACCCTGGAGAGCCACATCCTTTCCGAGGAGACTCGCCATCCCGGGGCCACGGGCGCCTTTTCGTGGATCCTCTGGGCGATGACGCTTTCGGCGAAGATCATCGCCAACAAGATCCGCCGGGCCAGGATCGAGGATGTCCTGGGCACCTTGGGCACGGAGAACGTCAGCGGCGACACACAGCAAAAGCTGGACGTGATCGCCAACGAAATCTTGCTGCGTGCCCTCGGCCAACGAGCCGGCGTGGCCGTGCTCGCCTCGGAAGAGAACGAACAGCCGATCATCCTTCAGACAAAGGAGGATCGGCCGTACTGCGTCCTGTTCGATCCGTTGGACGGCTCCTCGAACCTCGATGCGTGCGTGAGCGTGGGGACAATCTTCAGCATTCTCCGCCACGACGCCCAAGCCGACCCCATTGAAACATCGATCCTGCAGCCAGGCACAAAGCAGGTTGCCGCTGGATACATGCTCTACGGCTCATCGTGTGTGTTCGTGCTCACCACCGGCCATGGGGTGAACCTGTTCGTGCTCGATCCGGCCGTCGGCGCGTTTATTCTGGTTCAACAGAACCTGCGCATTCCCGAGTCAGCCAAGAGCTATTCGATCAACGAGGCGTACCGTGCCAGTTTCCCAGCCGGATATCAACGCTATCTCGACTGGGTCCATGGGCAGGGATTCTCCAGCCGATACATCGGGACCATGGTGGCCGACATCCATCGCATCCTGGTCCAGGGCGGGGTGTTCCTCTATCCGCCAACGCAGAAGAACCCCCAGGGGAAGCTGCGACTGATGTACGAGGCGAGCCCGATGGCGATGATCGTGGAACAGGCGGGCGGCAAAGCCGTCGCTGGCGCGCAGCGCATTTTGGACATCCAGCCAACTGGCCTGCACCAGCGCACACCGGTGATCATGGGCTCAGCCGCCGAGGTCGATCACGTGCTGGAGCATCTGACCGCCGACTGACTCGCAATCGTGTTCTGGCGGGTGATCGTACAGTCCCCGCGAGTAGCTCGACACGTACAGCATGCACGCGAAGCAAACTCGATTGACGATCACTCAGATTCTGGCCTGGGCCGATGCGCACCATCGGCGCAGGGGAAAATGGCCGAGCAGTCTATCCGGTCCTGTGTTCGGCGGCAGCGGCACAACGTGGAGTCAGATCGACTCGGGCTTGAGGCGCGGATTCAAGGGACTTGCGGGTGGTTCTTCTTTGGCCCAGTTACTCGCGGAAAAACGCGGCAAGCGAAATCCCAAGGGGCTGCCGCGACTGACCATCAAACAGGTTCTTCAATGGACTGACGCGCATTACGAGCGTACGGGCCAGTGGCCGCGACAGAAAACCGGCCCTGTGCGCGGGGCGTCCGGCGACACCTGGCTGATGCTTGACACTTCCCTGCGAAGGGGAATGCGGGGGCTTCGGGGCGGTTCCTCTTTGGCGAAACTGCTGGCCAAGCACCGCGGCGTGCGCAACCAGATGGACCTCCCGCCCTTGAGCATCAAACAAATCCTCGCCTGGGCGGACGCGCACCGTGCGCGAACGGGGGATTGGCCGACGACGCCATCCGGCCGGGTGCACGAGGCGCCGGGTGAAGACTGGGCAATGATCGACCACGCCTTGCAATTTGGTCGCCGTTGGCTCCCCCACGGTTGGAGATTGGCCAGACTCTTGGCCAAGCACCGCAACCGGCCGTACCTGCGCAAGGGACCGCCCGTCACGGAGGAGCAGATTCTCGCGTGGGCCAGGCAGCACCGAAAACGCACGGCCCTATGGCCAGGACTCAAATCCGGTCGCATACTCGGAGCACGCGGTGAGAGCTGGAACCGGGTCGACATGGCGCTCAGAAGCGGCTCACGCGGCTTGGCGGGCGGTTCGTCGTTATCCAGACTGCTCGCCAAACACTACGGTGCGCCGATCAGGTCACAACCACGTAAGCGACCCACAACGGCTGGCCGGCGATCCTCCAAGCCGAGAGGGGCACGCTTGACCACGAAACAGATTCTGGCATGGGCCAGGGCGCACTACGAGCGCAGCGGCCAATGGCCAGTCGCGGCGTCCGTCGAACTGCGCGGCGGGCGCGGAGAGACCTGGAGCAGGATCGATGACGCGCTAGGCCGAGGCATGCGCGGCCTCCCAGGCGGTTCGTCGCTGGCCAAGCTGCTTGCCAAGCGTTGCGGGAAGCGGCATCGGCTGTATCTGCCAACCTTGACGCTGAAGCAGATTCTCACCTGGGCCGACGCACACCATCGGCGCACCGGCAACTGGCCATCAAGAGACTCCGGCCCGGTGCTAGGGGTGCCCGGTGAGAATTGGAGCAAGCTCGACGATGCCTTGCTGCGGGGTCGCCGCGGGCTTCCCGGCGAGTCACCCTTGAGAAAACATCTCGCGCTTCATCGCGGCCGGCTCTACAATCAATGGGGGTCGCCCTTGACCGAGCGCCAGATCATTGGGTGGGCCAGGGCACACCAGCGGCGCACCGGCCGGTGGCCGCACACCCTTTCCGGCGCGGTGCACGGGGTCCCGAACGAACACTGGAGAAAGATCACCTTGGCGCTGGCCCTGGGGTATCGCGGCCTTCCCGGCGGTTCCTCTTTGATCAAGCTGCTCGCCAAGCATTGTGGCGTGAGGGACGCGCGAAACCCACCGCCCTTGAGCGCAAAACAGATTCTCGCTTGGGCGGACGCTCACTACCGACGCAGCGGCGATTGGCCGTCGAGGCGTTCCGGCCCGGTCCCGGAGGCGCCCGGCGAAACTTGGTTGATCATTTCCACAGCGATGACAGATGGTACTCGCGGGCTTCCTGGCGGCGCCTCCTTGGTCAAACTGCTCTCCAAACATCGAAAGGCCCTGTATCAACGAAAAGGCTTGCCGCTGAAGCGCAGTCAGATTCTAGACTGGGCCGCGGCACACCACGAATTGACGGGCAAGCTGCCCACCAAGAAGTCCGGGCCCGTCCGCGATATCCCCGGCGAGACCTGGGCGGCAATCGACGCGTCGCTTCGAGTGGGCTCGCGCACCTTGCCCCGCGGTTCGTCCCTCGCTGAACTGCTCAAGCGGCACTACACCCCGGCGTACCAAGGCGTGGGACAACGCTTGACGACCGGGAAGATTCTGAAATGGGCGGACGATTTTTACCGACGCCTCGGCCGCTGGCCGACGAAGAAATCCGCCTATGTCGATCCATCGCGAGGCGAGAAGTGGAGCACAATCGATCTCGCGTTGCGGGAAGGTCATCGCGGCCTGACGGCAGGCTCATCCTTGCACAAGCTGCTTC
>JADFIM010000223.1 GCA_022566725.1 Planctomycetota bacterium | reverse complement strand
CCTCGCGCCCATGGATTCGGAGGTTATCAGGGCGCGCGATCGCCTGAAGCTGGTCAGTTACTACACACTTCCGGTGGGGAGCGACGCTGACGGCGACGGTCGGCCGGAACAACCGCTGCCGATGGTGTTGTGGGTGCACGGCGGGCCGTGGTGGCGAGACTTCTGGGGCTACGACCCCGTGCACCAGTGGCTGGCCAACCGCGGCTATGCGGTGCTGAGCGTAAACTTCCGCGGGTCCACTGGATTCGGCAAGAAGTTCATCAACGCTGCGAACATGGAGTGGGGCGGCAGGATGCAGCTCGATCTGCTCGACGGAGTTCGCTGGGCCGTCAAGAAGAAGATCGCCGACCCGCAGAAGGTGGCGATCATGGGTGGAAGCTACGGCGGCTACGCCACCTTGGTTGGCATGACATTCACTCCCGAGACGTTCGCCTGCGGAGTGGACATCGTCGGGCCGTCGAACCTCGTCACGTTCATGGAGACGATGCCGCCATACTGGGAGCCGTTCGTTGAGCTGTGGGCGACGCGCGTCGGCGATCACCGCACACCGGAGGGCCGATCATTTCTCGCGCAACGCTCGCCGCTGACCTTCGCCGACCGGATCGCCAGGCCGCTGCTGATCGGCCACGGCGCCAACGATCCCCGAGTCAAGCAGGCCGAATCCGACCAGATCGTCGAGATTATGCAAGAACAGAACATCCCGGTGACTTACGTGCTGTATCCCGATGAAGGCCACGGCTTCGCCCGGCCGGAGAATCGCCTGTCATTCTTCGCCGTTGCTGAGGCGTTCCTGGCCGAGCATCTGGGCGGACGATACGAGCCAATTGGTGACGATTTTGAGGGTTCAAGCATCAGCGTTCCCGTGGGGGCCGATCAAATCCCCGGCCTGCGGGAAGCACGGCCGTCTAAATGATTCACCGCCCGACCGCGCTGATGTGTCCATCTGAGTCCGCGACTTCCGTCGCGGGCTTTCGTCTGCCCGCAGGCCAAATGTGACGGTTGCAAGAGCTGCGACACAGCCGCAAACCCTATGGATATAGCACGAACTTTACGGATGTAGAAAAGATGTTGTCAGCACGGGCTTGCCGAATTGCCGCTTCGAGATCGCTACCGAGCCCAAACTCTGCGGGCAAACCGAACAGTTGATCGGGCCCGGCAGAGACGAACACAAGCTGACGATTCGGGGCGGCGCCGTAACTGTATTCGTTGTAGGTTTGGATGGTTCCATCGGGGTCGGGATCACCGGGGTCAGTGCCACTGTTGAAGAGCCGGCCGGGATGGGTCGCATAGATCGGTGTTCCCCAGGCATCCAGAATCGTTTGACCGCCGACGAAGAGCGCGTCTTGCTGCTGTTCTTCTTGGGGCGCATCGATCCATTCGGGGTAGATACTGAGTTGGTATGTGTAGAACAACTCAGGACCGACTTGCGCGATAATCTGCTTGACCTGGCTCGATCGCGCTATGGTCTCGAGCACCTCCGTGATGATGAATACCTCCTCCGTATCAGCATGGATGTCAGCTTGCGACCATTGGTCACCGCCCGACGGCGAGTCGCCCCATTCCCACCAACTGAGCTTTCTTTCGGCCAGCAGCTCCCACTCCTGGACGGCCGTGTCCAAGATTTGTAGCACGGTCTCGGTCTGTTGAATCTCCGACCTTTCGATGACGGAGACACTCACCGAGAGCGTCAATCCCACCAGGAAAAGGATAATGCCGATCACGACGACCACCTCGACCAGGGTGAAGCCGCCTCGTGTTCGTGGAGTCATTACCCGACCTCCTCGATCTTGTCGGTGCTGATGAAGTCGCCGTCTGCATCAGGGTCGTAGAACCGATCGAGCAGGGCGGCCTCATCGAGTGGTGATAGCTCATAGAGAACCAGCTTGCCGATCTGGCGGCGAAACAGGTGCAGCCCTGCGGGCGCGAGCTGCTGGGTATCGCGCTCGATCCGATCCACGAACACGATCAGTCGTTCGCCGCCAGCCTGCGCCAGCAGGTAGCTGGTTCGCGGTGTGATACTGTGACAGTAGGCCAATCCAAGGGCCTTGGTGCCCTCGGGGAGCTCGCGCAGCAGCAGCCGCTGGCGGTGGACGGCCAAGAAGCTGTCCGCGAACTCCTTATCATTCTTGCAGATCCAGGCCGGTTGGAATCCGTCTGCGATCTTGTCGTGATAGACGGTTTCGAAGCTGCGCCACGGCTGCTGCATGTACGAGCTTGTGGAGCGCGCGCCTGGGCGGACGAAATCCCAGATCTGCCAGGCGCCGAAGGTGCCACCGGCCAGGGCGGCCGCCACCGCCAATCGCCGCGCCGCAACCCGCCAGCCTCGGCCTGGCGAAATGCGCCGCCGGCCGGCTTCGTCGGCTCGCTCAGCGATGAGGTTCAGTTGCTCCTCTGAGGGAGGAGACACAAGGCGCTTCAGGGCTGCGTCAATTGCCTGCTGGTGCTCCACCGCGCTGCGCAGATCATGCCGGCGGTCCAGCTCCAGCTCGAACGCCTTGCGATCAGCGTCGCTCAACAGCTCGTCGAGGTATGCGTCGATGAGATCTTCGGGCGGTTGTGGGCGTTCACTCATCGTCTACTCCAGACTGCGTCGAAGCGACCGGCCCCGCGCTCGAAAGGATGTCCCGCAGGGCTCGGCGGGATCGATGGACGTGGCTCATCGCCGTTCCCTCCGGGACCCCCAGCGCCAGCGCGATCTCCCGATACGGCTTGTCCAAGACGACCCGGAGCAACAAACACGCCCGCGCGGTATCAGTGAGGGTATTCAGCGCGGTCAAGACACGATCATCGAAACTCCTCTGGTCAGGGTTCAATTCACCCCGGTGGTTCAGCGCTGCGGGTTTCTCGTAATGATTGTTCCCCGCCGGATTCTCAATTGCCTGGCGATCGATTGATCCGACGGTCATACGGCGAGCGCGTTGTCGGGCGGCATTCAGCGCCACGTAGCGAACGATCTGCCCCATCCACGCGGTGAAGCTGGTGCCGGCGTCGAAGTCGTCGATCTTGTCAATCGCGATCAAGGCTGACTCCTGGAGGACATCATCGGCCAATTCACGGCCGCCTAGCACGGCCGCGGCGATGCACCACAATGTTCGCCGCGACTCCTCAAATTGCACGGCGAACTCCGCTCGCTCGAGGCGCGCCTTATGGAGCACGCCGCGTTGTTCGGCCGCCTGCCTCATGCCCGCTCCCATGTCCTTGTTTCTATGTCGCAGCCGGTCCCAGGTCTTGCACTTCTGTGTTTTTCCGTGCAGTTCCCGGAGTCCTGCAATGTTGCAGTACCGCCGCGACATCTGACTATGCAGCCTGATCCATGGCCGATCAGTTCCGGATTCGCCCGGCGGGATGCTGCCTTGATTGCGGAAAGAAGAGAGGGCAAAGTTCGCGCACAGGGTCCTTTGTCCCACGAGTCTGCGAAAAGGATGACAGTCATGTTGAATGTGAGACTTTGTAGCGTTGTTCTTGCCGGCGCCGTATTCCCCATGATCGGCGTGACCACACACGATGTTATCGTCCGCGACTTCGAGTTCGATCCCGCCGACCTTCTCGTGAACCAGGGCGACACCATCCGATGGACCTGGGAAAGCGGCGATCACACCGTGACCTCCGGCGATCTATGTGTTCCCGACGGGCTCCATTTCGACGCACCCATGGACGCCGCCAATCCCCAGTTCACCTGGCAGGTCCCCAACGATCTTCAAGGGCGATTGCCCTATCTCTGCATCCCCCATTGCTTCAAGGCCAACATGGTCGCGTCGATCACCATTGAGCCGCCCGGTGAGGTAGTGGATTTTGTCATGACGATCGACGGCATCCAGCACACCCCGTTGGTGGACACGCCCGCAACCGGCTCGGGCACAGCCACGTTGGACACCGGCTCCAACCTCCTGACCTGGGACATCACCTACGAGAACCTTTCGGGGCCGGCCGTCGTGGCTCACTTCCACGGCTCGGCGCCGCTGTGTGAACCGGCGGGCGTGCAGATCACCATCCTCGAGGGCGGCGGGCCTCCTTCCGGCACGATCGCAGGTTCAACGACCATCAGCGCGGCCCAGGCCGCTGACCTCTTGGCCGGGCTGTGGTACGTCAATATCCACACCGCCATGCATCCCGGCGGCGAGATTCGCGGACAGGTCGTTCCGCCGCCGCTGGCCGATCCGATCCCGGCGGTGATTGGCTCCGGCGGCGTGCACATCAAGCTCGAGATGGTAGCCAGCGGTCTCACCGCCCCCAACTGGGGAACCGAGGCCCCGGGCCAGCCCGGTCGATTGTTTGTCACCGATCAGGACGGCATCCTGTGGGCGATCGATCTGACCAGCGGAGAGAAGAGCGTGTTCCTCGATGTGACAGCCCAGCTCGTCGAGCTCGGCATCTTCGGGAAGGGCTCGTTTGATGAACGGGGGCTCCTGGG
>JADFIM010000222.1 GCA_022566725.1 Planctomycetota bacterium | reverse complement strand
GAGCGGGGTCACGGCCCTGCTGGCCAGCCACATCATCTTCGAGATACTCAGCCTGGCCGCGGCGCACTCCAACCGATGATCGAATCTCCCGGCGTGCAGCGGTCATCCGTCGCGGTGCGGCGAGGGGCATTGGGCGCCGTCAGGCGTCGCGCAGGGCCAGGATCAGCTCGACCTTGCCGACCTGTTCGTCCATCTGCTGGGCGATTTCAAGGGGGCTGCGGCCGGTGTCAGCCAGCTCATACACGCCTTGCGTCAACGGGTCCAACGGGCGGGGCGGGTCGTGAGATGGTTTGAATGGCCCGGGGTCGGGGCCACCGAAGCCACCCTCACGCCCGGCCACCGAGTCGTCGGCGGCGCTGAGGCCGGCATCCTTCGCCTCGGATAACTGTGCGATACGCTCATCCGCCTCTTGGAGAAGGAGTTCGAGGCGCTGGGCCTTGTTGTCCAACTGGGCCCCCAGGCGGCGGGCGGTATCGACAAGTTGGGCTGAAACCGCCTGGGCATCATCGTGGCGGTGACGCACCGTCTTGATGTGGTCGATCCATTCGCGGGGTGACGGCCGGTTCATGTTGCGTCGGGCGATCTTGCCGCGAATGGACACCATCAGGATCACCCCGAGTCCGACCACCATGATGACCAAGAGCATTTGTGCCCATATGGGCGCCCCCGCGTCCTGCGGTGTCGAGACCTGCCCAATGAGAATAAACACGGTCGAACCTCCATGTTCTTAGCCGCCGTGATGTCGGCCGGCTTGGCGTCATTCCTCTGACATTCCGCGCTGTGAACATATTATCTCGATATGTCGAGCCCTGCACAATCTGATCTCTCTAGGGTGGGGTCTCGCGGCCCAGGTGGACTGCTGCCGGTGGCGGCACGTCGCCATTGGCTGGTGGCCGAGGTCGCCCGCGGCTTGGGCTGTCGCTGCGGGGTGGCGGGGGGAGCAAGGGTGGTCGTCGGCGTCAGCGGGGGTGCCGACTCGCTCGCCCTGCTGTTGGCTTTGGCGGCGATTCGCCAACGGCGGCGAGGCCCCGGGCCGGCCATTGAGCCGGTGGCCGCGCATGTCAATCACCATTTGCGTGACGCGGCTGATGGGGATGCCGCGTTCGTGGCCGAGGTCTGCGATCGCCTCGGCGTGACTTTGCAGACGCAGCACGTGCATCCCGCCCGGATGCCGGGCAACCTCGCCGCCAACGCCCGGCGGCTGCGCTACGAAGCCCTGGGCCGGGTGGCGGCATCGGCGGACGCGGGATACGTGGCCGTGGCCCATCACGGCGAGGATCAATTGGAAACGCTGCTCATCGCCCTGTGTCGCGGGGCGGGCCTCGACGGACTGTCGGGTATGGCCTGGAGCCGACCGCTCGTGGGCCCGGTGTCCTTGATCCGCCCGCTGCTTGGGGTGGGCAGATCAGCGTGTGAGGATCTGTGCTGCACAGCCGGCATCCAATGGCGCGACGATCCAACCAACGTCGATCCGACAACGGTCCGCGGGCGGCTTCGCCGCGATGTCCTGCCGGTGCTGGAGGAGCTTTGGCCGGAGGCTGCGTCTCGGGCCGCCAGCGCTGCCGACGTGGTCCAAGCGGCCCGCACCGCCCTGGAGCATCAGCTTCAAGAGGTGTTCGGCGGCCCATCACAGCGTTGTTGGGACCGGACTCAGCTTGCGGCTCTGCCGCTGCCGATCATCGCCGCCGGCCTGCGCCGCGCCCTGTTGGATGAGGTGGACGGCGCCGGCGATGGGCTTGGCCAGCGGCATCTGCTGCCGGTCGCTGAGGCCATCGGGGATAGTGACCCTCGCCCACGCCGATTCGACTGGCCCCGCGAACTGACGGTTGTGGTCACGGCCAAGCAGGTGCAGTTGCGAAGGCATGTGCCGGCGGAAATGGATCCGCGGCTATGACCCGATACGTTCTTGGCCGTTCATGTACGGTCGCAACACCTGCGGCACGGTGACCGAACCATTCTCGTTCTGATAGAGCTCGAGGATTGGAATCAGAATCCGCGGGCTGGCGATGACGGTGTTGTTCAGCGAATGGCAGAATACGGTCTTGCCGCCGGAGGCTTGATCACGATATCGCATGTTGAGTCGGCGGCACTGATAGTCATAGAGGCGCGACGCGGAGTGGGTCTCGCCGAAGGCGCCAATCGGCCGGTGGGCGTCGTCGAGCGGTCCGCGCCCCGGCATCCAGCACTCGATGTCGATCATGTCGGCGTTCTTGGGGCCTAGATCGCCCGCACAGCATTGCACCAACCGGTAGGGCAGCTCCAGCCGTTGGAGCAGCGTCTCAATGATCTCGATCATGGTGCGATGCCATTGGCGGCTTTCGGCTTCATCGGCCCGACAGATGACGACCTGCTCGACCTTATCGAACTGGTGGACACGAAACAGCCCGGCGGTATCTTTGCCCGCAGCGCCGGCTTCGCGGCGAAAGCATGTGGAAACCGTTGCGTATTTCAGAGGCAAGGCGTCGGCATCGATGATTTCATCAGCGTGCAGTGCCATCAGGCTCACCTCGCCAGTCCCGATGAGGAACAGATCGTGGCCGGCGCCTCGTGTGGATTCCTCGATGTGGTACGCCTGGTCCCGCCCAGCCGGAAAGAAGCCCGTGCCCACCATGCACTCCTCGCGGACCAACGCAGGCAGCGACATCGCCACGAAGCCGTGCTCGTCAGTGATGCAATCAAAGCCAAGGCGAAGCACCGCCTGATGAAGACGCATCCCGTCGCCCCTCAGCACGTAGTGACGGGCGCCGGCCATCTTCACTCCGCGCTCAAAGTCCGCCAGCTTCAGATCGCCCAGCAGCTCCAGATGGCTCTTTGGCTGGAATCCCTTGTTCTCGAGAAACGGTTGGTTGGGGTCGAACCTGGGCGGGTGCCAGCGGCGAATCTCGACGTTGTCCTTGGGCGAATCACCCTTGGGCACATCAGGGTCCGGCGGCTGGGGGACCTCCAGCCACAATGACCGCCAGTCGCGTTCGATTTTGGCGATCTTTCGATCGAGGCCTTGTATCTCGGTCTTCAGGGTGGTGGGTTGTTTCTGCAACAGTTCGATCGCCGCCTCAAGCTTCTTACGCTCTGACGGGTCGGCGTCGGACAGTTGACCCATCGCCGTTCCGATCTCTGGGCCGATCTCCTTGCTCAGCTTCTTCTGCTCGGCGCGCTTGGACTCCTGCTCGGTGAGCAGACGCCGGCGTTGCTCGTCAAGCTTCAACAGGCGATCGATGTCAACGTCGATGCCCTTGTCCCGGGCGCCGCGCTTGAATCGTTCGGGGTCCTGGCGAAGCTGCTTGAGGTCGATCATCGGCTCGCCTAGTTTAGCGGCGGGCCTGCGGCCCGCGCGTCACACCCCGCGATCCCGATACGTCGGCGTCGCGGCCCAGCGCATCTTCTGGAGCAGAATCTGCCAGTACGTGGTCGCCGGATTCGCCACAAAGCGGGCCTTTTTCGCGTGGCGTTTGATGGTGACGGTCTGGCCGCGCCCAACCGGCATGGAAACCTGCCCATCCAAGACAAGCGAGGTGCCCTCGTTGGCCCGGACCACCTCGATGCGCACTTCACAATCGGGGCAAAGCACGAAGGGTCGAAAGGCCAGGCTGTGCGCCGCAATGGGGGTGATGATCATCGCCTCCAGCTTGGGGTCCACGATGGGTCCGCCGGCTGAGACGTTGTACGCCGTAGAGCCGACCGGCGTGGCCACGATCACGCCGTCGCCGCCCAGCGCCGGCCCTTGGGCTCCGTCAATCGAAAGCTGCAGCTGGATCATGCGGAAGGGAGTTCCTGCGGTGACCACGCAGTCGTTGATGGCCACACCGCTGTGCCGGGAGTCCCCGCCGGGACCGCTAACCGCCGCCGCCAGCATCATGCGCTCGAAGATCGGAGGATCGGGGCCGAAGACGACCTCGGCATGCTGTTGGAGGCTCTGCCAGTCGAACTCGGCGAGAAAGCCCAGCCGGCCGAAGTTCACGCCGACCAACGGCAGGTCACGGTCCATCACACGGCGAGCCTGGCTCAGCAGCGTGCCATCGCCACCGAGCACGACCGCCAGATCGGCCGGGACGTTGGCGGGCAGCGCGTCGCCGTTGGTCTCGAACTCACCGGTGAGCTCGGCATGTTGCGCGATGCCGGAGCGTATCTCGTCGAGCAGCTCGACAACGTCCGGCCGGGAGCGGTCGGCCAACAACAGAACGCGGGGACGAGGCATGGCCGGATTGTAAGAGAAAGGCATCGAGGCATCGAGGCACGAAGTGGTTAGCCGCGGGTGCATTCCCGCGGGTTTCCACCCGCGGCTGTGTGGGTGCGCATGTCAATGAGGGTCGACCCGGACCTTCCTCGTCCCGACGCGTCCCACCCGGACCTTCCTCATCCCGACGCGTCGGGACTCGTCAGGTCCGGCTTCTAGGAGACCAGGCCTTTGGTCAGGCGCATGAACGCGGTTTCGAGGTTGACCTT
>JADFIM010000221.1 GCA_022566725.1 Planctomycetota bacterium | reverse complement strand
GGCTGGTCGATCGACCCCTGACGACGCCATATGGGGAATGTCGGTTCAAGCAGAGGAGAAAAACATGCGATATCTCACTCCAGTTCTTTTTGCCGCGGCAGCATCAGTCCTGAGCACCGCCGCGGCCAACGCCGACCTCGGCGATCAGCTCTTCAAGCTCCTCCCCGACGACGGCGCGGCGGGCGACGGCTTTGGCTCCGTCGCGATCGACGGGACCACAGCCATCGTCGGGGCAATTGGGGACGATGACAACGGAGACAGCTCCGGCTCCGCCTACCTGTTTGACACCACCAAGGGTGATCAGATCGCCAAGCTCCTGCCCAAAGACGGCGCGCTCGACGACTTGTTCGGCTCCTCTGTCGCGATCAGCGGCGCCACCGCCATCGTTGGGGCCTGGCACGACGACGACAACGGCACGTGGTCCGGCTCCGCCTACCTCTTTGACACTACCACAGGACGGCAGATCGCCAAACTCTTGCCCGAGGACGGCGTGACGGGCGAGTGGTTCGGCCGCTCCGTCGCGATCAGCGGTACGACCGCCATCGGCGGGGCAACCAGGGACTGCGACAACGGCGACAGCTCCGGCTCCGCCCGCGTCTTCGACATCTCTGACCCCGCGAACCCCACGCAGATCGCCAAGCTCCTGGCCAACGACGCCGCGGAGGGTGACTTCTTGGGCGTCTCCGTCGCGATCAGCGGCGACACCGCCATCGTAGGGGCATCGGGCGATGACGACAACGGCGCCGGCTCCGGCTCGGCATACCTCTTTGATCTTGTTGTCGTTCCTGCTTGCCCGTCGGATCTCGACGGCGACGGCAACGTCGGCATCCTCGACCTGCTGACGCTGCTGGCCAACTGGGGACGATGTCCGTAAGGAGTTGGTTTCGAGAGCGCACGGTGTGCGGGGGTCCATCGGGTTCACAGAACCCGGCTCGCGGTGAGCTTCATCACGCATGTGCGGGTGAGCCGGGCCGTGTCTATGAAGAGTTGGTTTCGAGAGCACAGGGTGTGCGGCGGTCCACCGGGTTCACAGAACCCGGCTCGCGGTGAGCTTCATCACGCATGTGTCGGGTGAGCCGGCCCGTGTCGGGCCGGTGGACAGCCGATGGTCGCGTAGGATCCGCTGCGCGGACCATGCCTTGAACCGATCGTTTGGAAGCGGTCGGTGGATCAGGGGAACTCTATATCCGCATCCGAGGGGCGTTGCACGATCGCAGCGATCGTCTTGGCCAGCGCTCCCTGAGCGGTCTGCCGCGCCGGATCGGAATCCCGCAGCGTTGAATCGGCTAAGGAACCGAGTCGCGACCAGTGGGATCTCATCTTGGCTTGCTGCAATGACAGGGGCAGATGCGGCGACGCCCGCATTGGAAGGCTGAAGCGCCTCGACGTTGGCACCGGCAGCGGATTCATATCGGCATGCCCTCGGCGAAGCAAGGCCCGCGTGAGCATGATCTGCCGCAGGGCCAGCAGCCGAAGCGTCGCGTCTTCGCAGCGCAGCTCGGTGCTGCCACGAGCGCGGCGGATCAACCGCCTCCCATGCGTTCGGCCGGCTCCCACCAGCCCCCCGATCGCTGCCCCGGCCGCGGTGCCCGCGCCTAAGGTTGCGCCGGCCGACATTACATCCAGCACAAACCCGACGAACGCGCCTGCCGCCGCCCCCCCGCCAGCGTGAAGGCCGAACTGCTTCAGCGCCTCGGGACTGAACAAATCCAGTCCCCATCGGCCGTTGATCAGAGCCCCAGCCTCAAGCGGGCAATCGTCCGGCCGGAACCGGAACAGTTCAAGAAGTTGATCCACACAGCGTTGCTCCCGGTCGCGAACGCATTTCCGCAGCGCTTGCAAAGCCTCGGCCGCCTCTTGGGAGCTGCTCACACGGACGCAGACCGTGTGAGCAGCGACATCGATCAGCAGGTCACCGATCACGTCGGCTGAGGCTTGGATCAATGCCTCCCGCTGTCGGCGGCGCTCCTGGATCAGCGCGCGCAGCGTCTGCTCATGGGAATCAAGCATCGTGCGCATCTTCTCGTACAGCCGCTGCTCGGACGCTTCGTCAAGAACAACGGTATCGAACTCGGCGACCGCGTGCATGTTCACCCGGGCCAGATGCTCGCGCCAAGTCGGAACCTTCGCGTCGGGGTCCGCGGTGAAGTTGAGCACGGGAACCACCGGCGTGGCACAGCGGGAGAGGATCTCCAATTCATCGCGATGCTTGCCCAGCACTCGGTCACGGGCGTCGATCACGTACAGCGCAATGTCGCTTCGGATCACCTGGCGAATGGCCTTCGCCTCCTGAGAGAACCGGCCCCGCGCCTCGGCGCTCTGCAGGAACTGGTTGAGAACATCGATCTCCTCGACGCGCCGATCGGCAGCCAGTGCATCTAGGTGATCGAGCAGGCCGATCGAATCTTCCAGCCCCGGCGTGTCGAACAGCTCCATGACCGTGCGCCCGTCCAGCAGCACCGACGTCCCCTCCACGTGATGGGTGGTTGCCGGCCGGTCGGACACCTGACCGAAGCCCACATCACGAGTAAGGGTGCGCAGCAACGAGGTCTTGCCGGTGTTTGTGTGCCCGACCACGGCCGCTGTAAGCAAAGGCAACCTCATCTTCCCGCCTCCTGGGCGAGGGCCACATCCAGACGATGGCGAATCCCATCCAGCCAGACCCTGGCCGAATCAGCGGAGCCCGCGTCGATCATGTCGTCGGCGTCCACGGCCTGCTCAAGGATTCGCGTGATGGCCGCTTCGTCCTTGCCTTGCAGTTCCAGCAGCAGAGCAAAGAGCGTCGCCGCCCGGATCGCATCTCCACGGTGCTCCGTCGGCGGTGAATCATCGTCGCTCTTCGCCGCCCCGCTTGGCCGAAACGCCTTCATGACGGCGGCGACCGCAGCGCCGAGCGCCGACCACATCGGCAGCACCGCGATCGCGGCCGGGGAAACGAGCGTTGCCGCCGTGATGCAGCCAAGCGCGCCGGCAAGAGCGCCCGAAGCCAGCCACCGGGGACTGGATCGAAGTTGATCCGGCAACAGCCCCACCACCCGATCAGCTCCTGCTCGCAACGGCGCCATGAGATCGCCTTTCAGCCCAACGGGGGCCCGAAGGAACGTGCGCCAAGATGAATGGTCTTGGCGGTAGAGGGTTCCGATCGCCCGGTGTAAGTCAGCTTGATCTTTCACCTCGGCGATTGGCGGCCAACGATCAACATGCTCGACGATGAGATCGAACGCCAACTCAATGCGCCGCACGGCCTGCGGCCCAGCGGCGTCGGCTCCGAGCAGCGCTGCGAGCTTCGTCAGGCTCACGTCGGTGCAATGATCGAGGTCCAACTCGATGACGCGCTGCGACGGCAAGCCGGCGGCGTCGGCCAGGATGCGCCAATCGTTGACCCGCCTGCGCACAGACTCGGCATCGCCGCGCCGGCGAAGCGACTCCCCGCCGCTGAGCACCAAGCCCAGCGGAGAATCGATCTCTCGCTGCACTGCGTCGAGGAACCCGCGGTGGCCGCGATCGGGCGTGGTCGTCAGCGAGCAAACCACCACCAGCACAGACGGCTCGGTCGAGGCAGCGGTGAGTTGTTCGAGGACGCGCCGGCGATCGTTGCCGTCGTCCACGAATCCAAGATCGCACCAGGATGCCCCTTCGATGGGAGGTGGCCACGCCGACGCAGGCGGTTCCATCTCGAGAGCCAGCACAGCCGGCGGCCCCACTGGACGCCCCGTCCGAAGCGGCGACCGCTCGGGGGCATCAACCGCTTCGGCCCCGGGCCCATCGGGCCGGTCATCGACCACACCAAGCCGTGCGCTTTGCGGCATCAACCGAGACTGCAAGCGAAGGTATCCCGGGCGGGTCGTATCCAACCGCCACCGATTCTTCGCCCGGCCGAGACGGTAAAGACACAACCCCAGCAACAAGAACCGCGGCGCCATTCCATAGATGACGAGACTTCCCACCAGCAGTCCGGACCACGCGTGCCGCGTCGCTTCGGTGGTGTCCGGTGGTAGCGCGCCATCGCTGTCAGCGATCTGTTGGGGTGAAGGTGTGGGGAAGCCGAGCTTTCCCGGCACCCAAGCGAGTGTTTGCGTCAGATGGGTGTAGGTGTCGGCGGAGAGGATCGTCGTCTCCCAGACGAACCGGTAGTGCTTCGCGCTAAGCATAAGAACGACCAGTAGCAGACAAGCCGCGTTGAAGGCCAGCCACAGGCCGTGACTGATCGAGCCGAACGTCCACCGCCCGATGGGCCCGCGGCCGACAGCACCGGCAGTGGCGTCGATAGCGGCGGCGTTCACGGCCCCTTTATGCCAGCGACCGGCCAGGCGTCTCCCCAACGTCAGCGCCACCCCGCCCAGCGACACACCCGACAGTCCGGCCGGACTCTTGACCATCATCACGACCCACGCGAACAACAGCAGAGGCCGGATGCCGAGCAGCCCCCCCAGCCCCCAGAAGGCGTTGACC
>JADFIM010000220.1 GCA_022566725.1 Planctomycetota bacterium | reverse complement strand
GGTGTCGAAGAAGCGATGAGTCGGTTCAACCGGTGAGTTTTCGGATGGAATATCACTGGCCAGACCGTCATCGACAGTCGTTCCTATCCTAGAAAAGGTAAACATCGCCGATGAGCGATTTCGTGACTTGGACCACATGGGCCTGGGCCGCCGGCATGGTGGGTCTCGTGACTGCGGGATTCGTTTACCGCTACGTGAAGAGCCAACCAGCCGGATCCGATCTAATGATCGATATCTCGACACAGATCCATGACGGCGCGATGACTTTCCTGAAGCGCGAATACTCGGTTTTGGCTGTGTTCGTGCTCATCGTGACGGCCCTGCTCGCGTGGGCCACCACGGGCCAGACCGCGATCGCCTACGTGACGGGCGCCCTCTGCTCCGTTCTCGCCGGGTTCTTCGGCATGAAGTCGGCGACGCGGGCGAATGTGCGGACGGCGGCGGCCGCGAACGATGAGGGTCAGGGGAAGGCACTCCGAGTGGCGTTCTTCGGCGGCTCTGTCATGGGCCTCAGCGTGGCAGCTCTGGGACTCATTGGAATCGGCGGCTTCTACTGGATCTTCGGCTCGGGAGCGATTGCCGCGGCGGAACATGTCCGTTTTGCTCAGATCATCTCCGGTTTCGCCATGGGCGCGAGCTCCATCGCGCTGTTCGCCCGTGTAGGGGGCGGAATCTTCACCAAAGCCGCCGATGTGGGTGCCGACTTGGTGGGTAAGGTCGAGGCAGGGATCCCCGAGGATGACCCGCGTAACCCCGCTAGCATCGCCGACGCCGTGGGGGACAACGTGGGTGATGTCGCCGGGATGGGCGCCGACATCTTCGAGTCCTACGTGGGCTCGATCATCGCCACGATCGCGATCGGCGCCACGGTCGGCATGACCACGCATACCCCCAGCGCTGTGGCTCTGCCGATTCTCACGGTCATGGTGGGTCTGCTGGCTTCGCTGATCGGTATCGGCATGATGAAGGTGTTCGAGGGGACCGATCCTGCCGCGGCGCTTCGCAACGTCACCTTCGTTGCCGCCGTCCTCTTTCTCGGGGCCATGTATTTCGTCGTGCGGGGCATGGACTTCCAGGTGATCACAGAGGGTGGGCGGGCACTGCCCGCCATCGGCCCTTGGGTGGCGATTCTCGCCGGTACGCTGGTGGGCATCGCGATCGGCCTCGTGACCGAGTACTACACGGCGGCCGCACCCATCCGTAGGATCGCCGAAGCCAGCCAGACCGGAGCGGGCACCAACCTCATCACCGGCCTGGCCGTGGGCATGGAGTCCACGGCGATCCCCGTGCTCCTGATCTGTCTCGCGATCTGGCTCTCGTTCCAGTTCGCCGGCCTCTACGGCATCGGCATCGCTGCCGTTGGCATGTTGGCCACGGTGGGGGTCACCATGTCCGTGGATGCCTACGGCCCGATCGCCGACAATGCGGGCGGCATCAGCGAGATGAGCGGCTTGGGCGAGGAGACCCGGGCGATCACCGATTCCCTTGACGCCATCGGCAACACGACCGCGGCGCAAGGCAAGGGCTTCGCCATCGGATCAGCCGCGCTCACGGCGCTGGCCCTGTTCTCGGCCTACGCGGCGGCGGTCGGCCTGACGGACACGGGCATCAACCTCATCAACCCGAAGGTCGTCATCGGCTTGTTCCTGGGTGGCATGCTGCCGTTCTTCGTGGCCGCGCTCACGATGACCGCGGTGGGTCGTGCGGCTCAGGGGATGGTGGACGAGGTTCGCCGCCAGTTCAGAGAGATCCCGGGCATCATGGAAGGCACCGTGAAACCGGACTCGGCGCGCTGCATCGATATCTCGACGAAGGCGGCGCTGCGCGAGATGATCTTGCCCGGCCTCACCGCCGTGCTGGCGCCGGTCATCGTCGGATACTTCATGGGCGTCGAAGCGCTCGGAGGCATGCTCGCCGGCGCGATGGTGACCGGCGTGCTCTTGGCACTCTTCATGGCCAACTCCGGTGGTGCCTGGGACAATGCCAAGAAGTACATCGAGGCCGGTGCATACGGCGGCAAGGGCTCCGAGCCGCACATGGCGGCGGTCATCGGTGACACCGTCGGTGATCCGTTCAAGGACACTTCAGGCCCGTCCCTGAACATCCTCATCAAGCTCATCGCGATCGTTTCAGTGGTCTTCGCCGGCCTGATCGTCAAGTTCTCGCCAATGATCTCAGGGTGGATCGGCCTGGGGTGACCTGATGATGTGCGTCCCGTCCACGAGCGACCAGCAGCAGCTGCGCCGCTTTTGCATCGAGGCGGCGCAGCTGCTGGCGGATCGGCATTGTGAAGACGTACGGTTGCTCGATGTGACGGGTCTCAGCCAGGTCTGCGACTACGTGCTCATCGGCTCGGGCACGAGCGATCGGCAGATGAAGTCCCTCGCCGAGGAGCTGGCGGACCTTGGGCAGGAACGCGACAATCCCATGTTCCGGTCCAGTGCTGACAATGCGCTGACGTGGATCGTCATTGATTTTGTTGATCTCGTCGCCCACCTGTTCGAACCAAACCAGCGGGCGTACTACGATCTAGAGGGCCTGTGGTCCGATGCCCAGCTCGTCGAGTGGCGACGGGAGAAAAACGGCACCGAGGCCTCAAGGCTTTGATCCCTTGATATTCTGACGCCTTACCCGAGTTCAACCATGCTTCGAGAAGTCCTTTTTGCCAAGATTCATCAAGCGGTAGTGACGCACAGTGATCCCGAATACATGGGGTCCATCACCATCGCCCCGGAGCTGCTGGAGGCCACCGGCATGGCCGTCAACGAAAAGGTCCTCATCGCGGATTGCACCAACGGCAACCGCTTCGAGAGCTACATCTTCCAGGGTGATCGCGGCTCCGGCGAGATCAGAGTAAACGGGGCGGCGGCGCTGCTGACCGCAGTAGGCCACCGCCTCCTGATCATGTCGTTCGCACAGATGACCGCTCAGGAAATGAAGAGCCACCGTCCCAAGGTCGTTATCTGCGACGCCCACAACGGCATCGCCGAGCTGGTCGAATACTCGCCCGCGGAAGCGGCTGCGATCGACGTGTCCCCCTGACCGCGATCGGAGACAACAGAGCCGGCTGCTGTATCCCAACAACCCCGCAGGCGAGGCATGGCCGCGCATTTCATTATCCGAAAACTGATGAGGTGCACGATGAAGCATTCGGCGATCTCAATTCTCACCACAGTCTTCTTGGCTACGACCGCAGCGGGGCAGGTGAAGTTTCTCGACGAGTCGTTCGAGTACAATCACGATCATCCCGCGATGGGCCTCTGGGTCGGCAATCTCCAGGTCGAGGATCAGTGGTGGTATGGCGTCTTGGGCATCAAGCACGACCATGAGGACGGCTGGTCGGCGCGCGGCATCGTTGTCCCACCCAGCATGTCGTTCGTGGCAGTAGGTGCACAGTGCAAGGACGTCATGATTACCAACGGCCACATCGAGTTGACCGTTCCGGGCCAGATCGGCGGCACGGCTCGTATGACCGGCGACGTCAGCGACGACGGCCAGCGATGGACGGGAGACGTCACGCAGCACCCGCCGGCCGGAGATCCGATCGAAGGTAAGTTCGAGTTGGCACGAGTGCCGGAGGTCGTTGATCTACCACGGCCGATGGCTTTCACCGGCCAGATTGAAGTGGGCGTCCAGAAGCTCGATATGACCCTCGCCTTCGCCCAGACCCCAAGGGGCAACTGGGTCGGACATGTGGATGTTCCGGCGCAGATGACGCACGGCTTTGTGCTGGCGGGTCTCAAGCGAGAGGGGCGGACCTTCACCGCCGTCATGCCCGGTTATGCGCCGGCCCATATCAATGTCGAACTCGATGAAACCGGGCGCCGGATCACGGGCACGATGAAGCAAGCCGGAATCGTGATGGATATCGCCTTTGCCCGGAACGACGGTTACATCGGTTCCGAGCTCAAGCGCCCGCAGCATCCGAAGCCGCCGTATCCCTATGTGGTGCGCGAGGTATCGATCGAGCATCCCGCCGGCCACAGACTCGCCGGTACACTGACCGTTCCTGCCGGGCAAGGGCCGCATCCAGCCGCGGTGCTGATCTCAGGTTCGGGCCCGCAGGATCGTGACGAGACTCTCTTGGGCCACAAGCCGTTCCTGGTGATCGCCGACTACCTCACCCGCCACGGCATCGCCGTGCTTCGTTACGACGATCGCGGCACGGGCAAGTCAACGGGCGAGTTCTCCACCGCAACCACGCAAGACTTTGCCACCGATGCATTGGCCGCAGTCAACTACATCACGACGCAAGATGGTGTCGATCCCGAGCGTATTGGTCTGATCGGCCACAGCGAAGGGGCCATGGGTGTCAGCGACGATGAAGAACTGCCTGAGCAGTTGATCGAAGCCCAGTTGGATCAGCTTACATCTCCCTGGATGCGGTTCTTCCTGACCTATGATCCGCGCCCTGCTTTGGCTGAAATCAAGTGCCCGGTCCTGGCTTGCAACGGCACGCTCGA
>JADFIM010000219.1 GCA_022566725.1 Planctomycetota bacterium | reverse complement strand
CTGCATCAGGTCCGTGTGATAGCGGAAGTCGATGTCCTCATAGACAGCGAGGTATTCCGCGATGGCACTGTTGTAGGCTTCCTGCGCCGCGAGCAGATCAGCTTGCGTGGAGAGGTTCTGCGTCCGAAGCGTTTGCTCGCGCTGGTAGTTCGCCCGGGCCGACTGGAGCCGGGCGTAGGCCGAGATCAGCCGGCCCTTGTTCTCGCCGATGCGAAGGTCGGCCGCTTCGGCTTGGAGCGCTTCGAGGCTTGGCTCGGCCTTGAGCACCCCCAGCAGCGCTTCGGTGTTGGTGCTGATGATCCGCTGGCGGTCAAGATCGGCCTGGGCCTCGCTGAGAGCTTGCAAGGCGGTGAGATAGTCGATCTTGGCCTGGCCAAGATTGAGACTGTCGATGACGCCGAGGAGCTGGCCTGGTGCGACTTCGTCGCCGATGAAGGCATGAACCTCGGCCACGATGCCTGGCACCCGCGGCGTGACGTGAACGAGGTTGTCTGTGTTGAAGCCGATTTCCCCCGGCAGGGTGAGATGCGTCGCAATGGTCCCGCCGGCAAGCGGCGCGAGCACGACGCCCGCCTCGTCGAGTTGTGCCGTGGTGAGGCGGATCAGATCCTCGCCGTGTTCATCGCCATCTTCGTGACGCTCGGCGTGACCGGGGTTCGGCTCGTCATCGTGTGGGTCGGTCCCATGACCGCCGCAGCCACTGAGTGCCGTAAACGTGGCGAGGATGACGGGAAAGACAGTTCGTGTTGACCTCATGGCGACACCTCTTCGGCGTTCGTTGGTTGGGTGAATGTTTCCTTGGCGTTCAACTCGCCAAGTTCGATCTGCATCAGGCTTTCCAGCGCGGCGGCCGCTTGCTGCACAGCGAGAACCGCGTCTAGATAGATGACGTTGGTCTCGACGAAGACCTGTTGGGCGTCCAGCAAACGCAGGTAGTCAAACTTGCCGCTTCGATACGCCTGTTCGGTCAGCTGGAGCGTGCGCCTCGCCATTGGAAGCAGCACCTCGCGGTATGTTTCGGCAGCAACGCGAGCGGTGTCGTAGGCGATCCACGCCTGCGAAGTCGCTTCGATGAGTTCGAGTTGGGTCTGACCGAGGATGGCCCCGGCCCTGAGTCGCTCGGCGAGCGCTGCGGCAATCGCCCCTTGATTGCGGTTGATGAGGGGGATCTCCAGCTCGACGCCGGCGTCGAGCGTCGATTCGCCGTCGATATCCGAAAAGCGCGGTCCGGCGAAGGCGGTGACATTGGGCCAGGCCTCGGCCTTGGCCAGTTCGTGAGCGCGTCGAGCGCGTTCGCGGCTGTGTCGCGCTGCTTGAAGCCGACTGTTCCAAGCCAGGACGCGCTGCAGCACATCATCCTGGGACGGAAACGCAAGGAGCGACTCCAGATCGCCGGCCAGCGGGATCGCAAGGGGAGCATCGAGACCCATGGCGACCGCAAGGGTCCCTCGGGCGGCCTGCAGGTCTGCGTCAGCGGTCCGCAGCGCAAGCCGCGCCTGCTCGTGAGCGACTTGGGCCCGGAGCCGGTCGGGCTCGATGGCCGCCCCGGCATCCACCCGAGCTTCGGCGGCCTGAAGCAATTGGGCACCAAGGTCTGCAAGTTCCCTGCGCGCGGCAACCCGCCGTTCGGCGGCAAGCACGGCGTAGAAGGCTTGTTTGACTTCCCCGATCAGCTCGTGCTTGGTTGCATTGAAGGCTGCCCGCGAGACGAGCTGATCTGCATGAGCGACCCGGCCGGCCTTGTCGAGCTTGCCCGCGGTGATGAACTCCTGGCGTAGGACGTAGGCCGTCTCACCGCCCTTACCTTCGGAAGCGCCAAGCGCCTCGGCCTCAACGCCGAAGCCAGGATTGGGGCCAAGCCGCGCCTGAACCTCGCGCCCCTGGGCCGCCCGGACCACGTAAGCGGCCGCGCGAAGCCGAGGGTGGTTGGCAACAGCGATCGCGATCGCGTCACCGAGGCTCAGTGCCTCTGTCTCTGGGAGAGGCCTTTGCGCTCTTGGAACGCGACGGTCGTTGGCATCGCCTGGCGCCACATGCAGGTCGATTTCCTGATAGTTGTCGATGAGACGCGTGTACAGCGGGTCGTCCCACACTCTCCCGGCCTGCGGCGCACAGCCGGTAAGCGCGGCAAGGAGTCCGACATTGCAGAGGAAGGAAGATGTCTCTCGCATAAACAATCTCCGCCTGACGCCGGAGGCGGTCAGGTTTCGCAGTAAACACTCGATCTGGGTGCACGCGCAGATCACAGCCCTGCCGAGGAGAATCAGCGTGGTCGCAGTCGCGGGGCGGAGATTGACTTAGATCAGGAGAACAACGCTGCGAATTGCACGCTGCTCTAGCCGCTTGACAGCCGACGTGGTGCCCGCCACAGCTGCCGGGCCGCAGCGAGCAACGGCCTTCGGCCTTGACGGGCAGATGAAAGGCGGCGGCGCCGGGTTGGGGGCAAGTAGGCCTTTCGGTGGCAGAGTCTTCTTGCTCGGCACCACCGGCTCAATACTGACTGGAGTATCCTCGCAGGGGCATACGTCACACGCGCAGGGCGCGGGCTGTGTGCCCGACGTCTGGATTGCCTCATCGTGAAGATGCCCCGGTGTCGGCCCGCCGGCGCACTGGCTATGATCGCTGGCGAACTCGATCGCGACCCGGCCGTCCACCTCTTCGCAGAGCACCATCCCCCAGATCGAGGCGGTCGCGTTCCCGAGGTACGCGGCCAGTGCCATCCAGCCGATCATGAACTGTGTCGGTCGCTTGATCAACGCCATGGGCTCTCGCGGGTCTCTTCTGTACGTAGCCAATATCGGCCGGTTCCGCAGACTACATAGTATCCCCAGGCAGCACGCTCAGGACAGGGGGCGAGTCTCGCCGGCCTGCGAACGCCGAATCCGTCTGGCACCGGGCCAAGGGAGCCGCGGTCACCCCGGCGCGTGCGCGGCCGACCGATCGGCTGCGTGGGCCATCGGGTCGCGGTCGGCCCCACGGGGCCGCGCGGTACATGGGTTCGACCTGGAGGCCGACCGCGTAGGTAACGGGCAATTTCATTCAGGTCCGACGGCGGGGTTTGCCGGGCCGCGTGGCAGGGGTGGGCCGGACCACTGCCGCCACAGAGGCTCCCCCATCGACTTTTCTCCCCCTGACCCTATGGTTTTGGGGTCGTTGACCTTCGAGATTGATACGGTGCATAGCGGCCACCGCTGCACAGCGGAGGCCGAACCACCGGCACGGGCATTCCGAAGCCGGACCTGACGAGTCCGCCAGAGGCAGACGAGGATGGTCCGGGTCATCGATGCCGTCTACTCGCCGCGACCGCGCTCGCGCCTCCTGCCCGGCGGCCTGCCGCGCCGCACCTCCGGCAGCTTCACGGCCACCGTCTCCGTCGCCGTGCCCACCGGCCCGCCCACGATCGTCGGCAGCCCCCGCACCTCGATCTTCGCCTCGTGCTCCTCGCGATCGACCACGATCTGGTCAACGCACCGTCGCACCGCGGCCTGCCGATGGTCGAGTGGTCCTTCGCGCAGTGACGGCTCAAGGCATGCGACGAACTGAGTGGTCTCGGCCGCGAGATCATGAACCTCCGCCTCTGTCACTGCCAGGCGCTCCAGCGACTCGATTTGGATCTCCAGTCGCTCGCGCTCCTTGGTGAGCTCACCCAGACGCTGCTCGACCAGCTGACGGTTCGTCTTGGTGATGTTGCCCAGCAGGTTGCGCGTGGTCTTGTCGATGCGCTCGAGGCGCGATTCCAGTTTCTTCCGTTGTTTTCCGGTTTGGTCGCGGTCCTCGTCGATGTGGATGGCCACTGCCTCGGCGATCCGTTTCCTCGCACCTTTGCCCGCGTATCGAGCGTAGAAGTCCACAAGGGGCTTGATCACCGCCCCCCTTATGGGTTCAATATTCAACCCAACTGCAAATCGCACTCTGTCAAGTGCTTGGATTTGCTGGCGACGGGTCGTTTGTGGCCCCCAACTGGCACGCATGCGATGGGCTGCCCAGATGAAGTTCACACCAACTTCAAGCTCTTGACGCATCACGACTTCGGCTTGAGCTGACTTTTGGATCCATACGGGAGCGCCCCCTCGCCATAGCTGGTTACTGGATCTCGAGGATCTCGAAGCGCTTCGCGCCGTGGGGAAGATCGGCGCGGATAGTGCTTCCAACTTCCGCCTTCATGAGGGCCATACCCATTGGTGAGTTGGGCGTGACCTCGATGTAATCAGCGCTCATAGACCCGCTCGTCTCACCAACCAATCGATAGAGATCCTCATCTCCGGTGTTTACATCACGTAGACGAACGGTAGCGCCAATGAACACCATGCCGGCTGGTACGCTCGTATCGTCAACGACGACGGCGGTCGCGAGCTTCGCTTGCAGGTCGCGGATTTTGCGTTCGTCATGGCCTTGATCTTCCTTGGCAGAGTGATACTCAGCGTTCTCCTTGAGATCACCAAGCTTGCGGGCCCGGCCGATGCGGTCTGACAACTCGAGGCTCC
>JADFIM010000035.1 GCA_022566725.1 Planctomycetota bacterium | reverse complement strand
CCAAACCGGCGTAAGAGTATTCGCTTCCTCTTTGGGCCGATTCCATGGACAGAGTCGATGGGCGAGCGGAGGCTGCTCTTGCTGCGTAGATTGCGATGGTAGGTAACGGCGAATCGGTGGGCTTCGTCCCTAATGCGTTGCACCAAGTACAATGCTTGGGAGTCCCGGGGCAAAACTATGGGCTCCGGGGTATGAGGGACGTACAGCCACTCGTTCTCCTTGGCCAAGGAAGCCAGGGGCACATCGTCCAAGCCCAACTCCAGAAAGACCTCTAGGGCTGCCGAAAGCTGCCCTTTGCCACCGTCGATCAGCACCAAGTCGGGAAGGATTCCCCAACTATCGTTGGTGATGTGGCTGCGGTCTCCGTCAGATATCTGTTGCTTGGCCCTGGCCTCGGCCAACCGCTTGAACCGCCGGCGCAGCACCTCACGGATGCTTTCGTAGTCGTCCACTCCTTCCACCGACTTCACTCGGAATCGCCGGTAGTGGGCGGGACGTGGCTTGCCGTCTTCGAATACCACCATGCTGCCCACGGTATTAGTGCCCTGGATGTGAGAAATGTCGTAGCATTCCATGCGGCGAAGGTCGGTGGGCAGGCTCAACTCCTCTTGCAACTCGGCCATGGCGCCCTGGATCACATCGGTATTGTCCGACCACCTCACTTGGTGTTGTGCTAACCCGTGGCGAGCGTTTTCCGCCACCATGTCGATCAGCTTTTTATGTTGGCCTCGTTGGGGGAGCACCAACCGGACGGCGCCTTTACGCAACTCTTGAAGCCAGGCGCGGATTAACTCTTCCTCTTCCAACGGATGCTGTAGCAAAATCCGGGGAGGAATTACCGACGCCGACTGGTAGAACTGCTTGATAAATTGGCCAATGACCAGGCTCAGCGACTCATCTTGGGCGCCTTCCATGAAATAGTGGTCGCGGCCGATGAGCTTGTTGTGCCGGATGAAAAACACCTCCACCCAGGTCTCGTTGCTACTCTGGGCCAAGGCGATAACGTCCATGTCGCTGACCGGATTGGCGTCGACCTTGATGCGTTGTTCTTCAGCTACGCGCTCGACTGCTCGCATCCGGTCGCGCAGGACGGCGGCCCGCTCGAACTCCAGGCTTTCGGCGGCCTTCTCCATGTTTTCCTGTAGGTCATCGGTAACCGCTTCGGTATCCCCTTCCATGAACAGAATGACCTGCTCGATGACTCGAGCGTAATCCTCCTTACTGGCGTAGCCGGTACAGGGGGCCACGCACCGGTTGATGTAGTACTCCAGGCAGGGGCGCGGGTCTTTGCCGGTGATGACCTTGGTACACGAGCGGTAGGGGAACAGCCTCTTCACCAAGTCCATGGTCTTGCGGACCGTTCCGGCGGTGGCGAAGGGTCCGAAATACCGGGCGCCGTCTTTGGCCACCTTGCGGGTGATGTAGATCCGCGGGAACTCCTCTGAAACGTCAATCTTGAGGTATGGATATGTCTTGTCGTCCTTCAGCCGGGCGTTGTACCGCGGTTTGTGCCGCTTGATGAGGGTATTCTCCAGGATAAGCGCTTCCGCCTCGGTGTCGGTAACAATGCACTCGAAGTCGTCAAGCTGGCCTAACATCCGGCGGATCTTTGACGGAAGGTTGGCCGGAGAGCCAAAGTAGGTGCGAAGGCGGACGCTGAGGACGCTGGCTTTGCCGACGTACAACACGTTGCCCCGGGCGTCCTTCATGATGTAAACGCCCGGCCGGTCTGGGGCGATGCGCAACCGTCGTTCGAAGAGGGAAAGGGCCATAGCGGCTACCCTACGAAGGCCGGACTTACAAAGGCCAAGCCGGCAAGTACCACGACGCCGCCGCCAGACCGATGAGCACCGCCAGAACCACTCCGCCAAACACCAGGATTCGGCGCAACTCAGCGCCAACATAGTTGACCGCAGCGGTGTGGTCTCGCCTGGCCCGCATCGTCCCTGCTGGCCGGGTCACCGGACTGGCGCGGGTGGCCGCCGGTGCGGGAGACTCTCGCGGTGCAGCAGCAACCGAGGCGGGCGCGGCCGATGCCATTGATTGGGAGTCTACGCCGTCAATGGGCTGATTGTCTTGAGGCGGAGCCTCAGGCGCAGCGGTGGGTATCCCCCTGGGGCCCCGCTGCTGTCTTTTTCTTCTTTGGTTTAATTGGGCTTGTCGCGATGCGACCCGGCGAGCTTTTCCCGGCATGGGGTTTACCTCTTGGTCACCATATTACCACCGCATCAACAGGGGGTATCGTCTCGACCGCCTTCTTGTATGCCTATCAACTATACCAGCTATTGGCAAGATTGGGCAGCCGGTGGTGCGAACCAACCTGTCGTGGAAATCCCCCCGGCGCCCTTGTAGAAAGAAGGGAACCGGGGGGATTTTAATCCGGGGGACCCCGACACGAGGCACCGGATGCTGGTGTTTCTTTGCGCCCTTACGCCCTTGGGTGGCTCTTCTCGTACTCCCGGTGTACGTAATTGTCGGTTACGTGGGTGTAAACCTGAGTGGTGGATATGCTGGAGTGGCCCAACAGTTCCTGAACGTGGCGTAGCGATGCGCCGTTCTGCAACAGGTGGGTGGCGAAGCTGTGGCGCAGGGTGTGGGGGCTGATTTTGGGGTCGAGCTTGGCTTGAGCCAGGTACTTGCTGACCTTGCGTCGAACCGAGCGGGTCGAGAGCCGGCCGCCGTGCTTATTGATAAACAGGGCGGCGTTGGGGTCGAACGGCTGGGCGGTGCGGCTCAGCACAGTGTCGAGCATCGCCGTGTAGTGGTGAAGCGCCCGCAGCGCATGTGAGCCGAGCGGCGCGATGCGCTCTTTGCGCCCCTTGCCGCGAACGATCAGTGCTGCTGAGGTATCGTCGATGTCGCCGCGGTTGATGCCGACGAGCTCGCTGACACGAATGCCGGTGGAGTAGAGCGTTTCGAGGATTGCCCGGTCTCGAGCGCCGAGCAGATTGGTGTCGTCGGGCGCCGACAGCAGCTTCTCCACCTGCTCGACGCCGATCGACTTGGGCAAGCGTTTGGACTGCTTGGGGGTTCTGATCATGAGCATGGGATTGCTGCCGATCAGCTCGCGCCTTTCCAACCAGCGGTGGAACGAGCGCAGCGTGGCGATCTTGCGGGCCATCGTGGCGGGGGAATAGTTCTGCGTGCTCAAATGCTCAAGAAACCCACGGATGCCAGTGACGTCCATTTGGAGCATGGCGGCGGTGACCGTCACGACCCCGACCGTGGCCAGTACGTCCGTGTCGATTCTATCGGCATTGGGATCAAGGTCTTGACCGGATGCGTCGCGGAGCGCCTTCACTTCCTGCTGGTTTGTGGCGTTGATGTTCCTGTCCTCGGTCAGGAACTGGGCGTACTGGCGCAAATCCACGCCATAGCATCGCGCGGTGTAGGGGCTGAAGTGGCGGTCGTCGAGCAGGTAGCTCAGGAATTCCGCGATGACCGGAAGGTGTTCGCTAGCGGCTGATTTCATGGCTGTGACTCTGCCTGGGGTGTTATTCGGGGAAGCCCGCGACGGCGTGGATCAAGAGGCTCGAAGCGGCATGGCCGCACGAGCCGACCTGTACCGGACCTCGGTTGAGAGTGAATCCGGAGGGTGAAGTTGACCTCTGCCATGCGTGGACCTCGGCTGGGCGCCGATGACCACGTTGGCCCTCAGCGCGACGAAGCATTGGCTGCTACCGGCATTAGCCGAGCCCGCTCCCAAGCCAGCAGGTCATGGATCAGCCGATAGCTGACAAACTGCGTGTACAGCTCCATGCTCACCAGGTAAACGTCGTTGCCGAAGGACCCGTCGGGTTCGCTGCGGCCCGCGGCGTACTGTTCGAGCCAGGCCAGCGTCTGATGGTTGATTGCGTCGAAGACGCCTGTCGCCTCGGCGATGGGGTTGGGAGGCCCCAGCTCGCCCGGTGCGACCACGTCAGTCGTGGCACGGGTCAACGCTCGCGGATCGAGTTCGCTGCTGCGGTCGCTGCGAAGCCTCGCATACAACTGAACCGCGGCGCCCAGCGTTGGCGGTGGATAAGGGTCGTACGCGGTGACCGTGCCCACCACAATCGCGTCAATGTCCAGGACATGGATCAGCTCCATTGCGTCGGCGGGCGAGGCGACCGACCGCATGTCGAGCTGGCGCATCGCGAAGATCACCCGATTGACGGGAATCGAGTTGATTCCCTGCACCTGCTCGAGTTGCTGAGTGAACAGGTCGGCGAATCGGGTGGTGTCAACGGTGGAAACGCCTGACTCGTTGGCGAACGGGGCCACCGCCCAGAGCTGCTGGTGCTCGTACGGACTCATGAGCACCCTTGGCTGGATCAATTGCTCAGTAGTACACCCCCCGGCCAGCAGCATCCAGCCAACCAGCGCCACGGCCACGCGGGCGACGACGGATCTCCGGCCGGCCCCTGGTGGCATCAGCTGTGCACTTGTCATGGCATCCTGCCTGTTGGTGAGCTCCGCTCGTTGTGTCGGCCGATCGGTTTCGATTGCGATCGGCCGAAAAAAGGGGGTAGGCGACCCGCTAAGGCTGCCGGCCCGGTGGTTCGTGCTCGGGCATGGCGCTGGTCATTTTGACCGAATACGGCTCGATCGCCTCCAATGCCCGGGCGGTGGTGACCGCCCAGACGTTGTCCACGCCGGAGCGATCGGAGACAAAGAAGACTTGTCCGTCGCCGCTCCAGACCGGTTGGAAGTTGGCGAATTGTCCGTTGGTGAGATTGGTTCGGCCGGAGCCGTCAACGTTCACGATCCAGACGTCGGACTGCTGAGATTGAGTGCTAGAGGTCGCCTCTGGTTCTACGACCGAGACGAAGACGATGCGTCTTCCGTCGGGGGACCACGCCGGGTTGATGATCGCCGCGTTGGCAGCCGAGACGATCTCCGTGGGGCGCACGGCGTCGCCATTGATGTAGTCCACCGTCCAAATGCTGTGGTGCCGGCTGCCGCGTTGCCGGGCTCTCTGGAAGAGGATCTTGCTGCGTGCGACATCCGGGGACCATTGAGGAAACAACCCATAATCCAGGAAGCGCCGCACGCCGGGCTTCTTGATGTCAGCCGTCCACATTTCCCATCGTCCCGATCTCGACCCGAGCTTGCAGTAGATCAACCGCTCACCGTCGGGTGACCAGGACGGGTGCAGCTCATGCTCCGGGTCGTCGGTGACCTTCATCGGTTGTCCGCCGTCGGTGGTCATCACGTAGATATCCCAGTTTCCCGCGCGATTGGAGGAGAACGCAATCGTGGCCCCGGACGGATGAAACACCGGCATGACATCGTCAGCCGGGTCCGTAGTGAGTTGGGTGACGGTTCTCCCGGGAATCGTCTTGAGATAGATGTCCGCGGTGTCCCGGTGCTGGGTTGAGGCGAACACCATCTGGGTCCCCGTGTGGTCGATATCGGGATCGAAGCACTCCCCCTCGACCGTGAAAGTGACTTGTGCGATGTTGCTGCTTCCATCGAACGGTCCGCCGGCGTCGCGCGTCCCGCCGAGCATCTCGCCGTAATGGTCGACGAGCGCCGCGGGACGATCAATGCGTGCAGCGGAGTGGCCGATCTGCTCGACGCCGTGCGGGACAGCAGTAACGGGGGGCTCGGCAAGCTCTGGCGGGGGGACCGTAACGATTTCCACAGGTGTCTCGCTGATCTGCATCTTTAGAGCTACGGAGTCGCTGTTCGCCGCGCAGCCGCCTAGTAGCACGGCGGCGCCGGCAACAATCAGGCGGCGGGTGAGAAGCAATGCCTTGGCGTTCACGCGTTTACCTCCGTAGATTCCTATCACCGCACGGCATCAAGGCCGGCGGGCGCGACCGTGGTCGCGGTCGTCGGCTCCGCCAAGACCACGCGACTCCTGTGAGCTGAATCGGGCGGGCTCCAACCCATCCCGTCGGGTTCGACCAAGGAAATCCCGGCTCTTTATCGGACGACTGGAGAGCATGACTTGAGTCCCTGGACCCCGCTGCCACCGGCAGCAACAGCGTTATCGGCATCCTCGCGCGGGGGCCTGAGTCGATATCTCGATTCGATCGTCTCTTGATATGACCGGCGAAACGAGGGATGTGGGAGCTTCTGAGACCCCAACCCGATCGCCCGCTACAGAGAGTTGAGCTACACTGATTGGTTTGCCAGTTTGGGGTCGCGTAGCTCAGCTTGGTAGAGCAACCGCCTTTTAAGCGGTAGGTCCTGGGTTCGAGTCCCAGCGCGACCATCTATCGAGAGCAATGGATCTACGAGAGCCGGTCCCCTCATGCTGGTACTGCATGTCAATTGGGCCCAAGGCGCCTTGCGATTGTGGGCGGAGTCGCGGTCGGCGTACCTCAACGGGGCCGATTGCCCTGCGGACACGGGGGCGTCGAGGCCCCCCGGCGGCAGCCGTTCGACCGACACCTCCGAGCAGGGCATCGGGGTTGCCCAGGCGAGCCCGCCAATCGCCCATCCGTTTGCCGTCTCGGCCAGCGAATTGGCTGCCACGCTTGTTGCGGAGAATCTGATTGAGCCCGATGCCGTTGGCGAGCTGGGCTCGATGCGCCTCCGCTTGCCATGCGACCCGATCGGACCTCGCCCAAGTGACCGGCTGGGCAGCGCCGTCGGAGCGCTGGATCAACCAACCGAGCTTCGACTCGGGCGATTCGAGATCCCCACCGTCGCCTTGCCCAACGATCAGGCCCTCTCGGCCGTGCTTCGACTCGAGGATCGTGGCCCGACTGATGCCATCGACTTCGGTCATTCGTTGCGGTATTGGATCACCGTGGCCCGGTTCGTACTCGAACTGCTGGCTGATCAGCGATTCATTCCCACGTTGATCCAACCCCAATCGAATCATGGTGGTCTACGAGCGGCGTGGCGGCCTTGGCTGCATGATGAGTCGGCCCAGGTCCGCCTGGGCGCGTTGCTGGCGGCGATGCCTCCGGTCGTCCGAGCGGTGGTCGACGGGTTTGCAGATGAACCGTGGCGTGTACTGCAAGATGCCCTTGGGACGTTGACCGATGCCACCGTTCGTCGGGCCTTGATCGGCGAGGACTTCATCGAGGCGATTCGAGACCATGATCCTTCAACCGACCCGCAGGTTGCATGGCTGGCGGGGCTGCTCGGTCAACGAGACGCGGTTGTCCCACCCCAGGGCCCCGGGGCGGAGATGGTGGGTGATATCCGGGTATGGATCAGCCAGCTCGAAGATGCCCGACGACCCCGGCCGTTCCGTTTGTGCTTTCGACTCAATGAGCCGCCTTCGCACGCGGTCCCGGACGATCTGCTCTGGGTGGACGAGGACGTGTGCTGGCGACTCAGCCTGCATTTGGTGATGGACAATGACCCGCAGCAGGTCATGGTTGACGCCCGGCGTGTCTGGGAATCCTCCCCAGCGGGGCTGGTGGTCGATGGTCATCACATCGACCGGCCTGCGGAATTGCTGTTGGCCGAGCTGGGCCGGGCCAGCAGAATCTATCCGAAGATCGCCCCGGCGCTGGCCGAGGCACAGCCCAGCGAAATCGACCTCACCACCGCGGAGGCTGCCGATTTCCTGCGAGACTACCGGTCGCTGCTCGAGGAGTCAGGATTTGGCGTGATCGTGCCCCGGTGGTGGGATGAGCCGGCGTGTCGGCTCGGCGTGCGCTTGCAGGTCGATGCACCGGCATCCGACGACCGCGACCCAGAGATCGCCGGCGATTCGACCGCGGCTCCGTGCACGCTTGGGCTCAATAGTCTTGTGCGGTACCGATGGCAGATCGCCATCGGAGACCAGCCATTGTCTGTTGACGACCTGCGGCAGCTTGAGCAGCTTCACTCCCCGCTGGTCCGCGTCGGGCGGTCGTGGGTACACATTGCTCGCCAAGACATCGCCAACGCCGCGGCCTTTGTGCAAGCGGATCGGGGGGGCGAGATCTCACTGCTG
This sequence comes from Planctomycetota bacterium, assembly GCA_022566725.1. GTDB lineage: Bacteria > Planctomycetota > Phycisphaerae > Phycisphaerales > SM1A02 > JADFFQ01. Next base: position 8,624 of record JADFIM010000035.1, on the reverse strand, counting down.
GGGGCGCTGCGAATGGCCCAGGGTGTTGTGAGCTCTCAGCCGGCTGAGATTGGTCTGCCCGTGTTGGGAATGGATGCAGCCGGATGGGTGGGTCAGCTCTTGGACCCCGTCGATGGGCACGAGGCCATGCCTCAGTTGGATCAACCGCGTGGATTCGTCGGTACGTTGCGTCCATATCAGAAGACCGGCTTGAGCTGGCTGGCGTTTCTGGAGCGCTACGGTCTGGGGGCGTGCCTGGCCGACGATATGGGTCTCGGCAAGACGATCCAGCTGATTGCGCTGCTGTTGTATGAGCGCGAGGATCCGACCCGATCCGCGGAGGTGGGGCCAACCCTGTTGGTCGTGCCCACCTCGTTGATTGGAAATTGGGTGGCCGAGCTACGGCGATTCGCACCTTCGCTTTCATGCCACGTTCACCACGGACCTCAGCGATCGCTCGGAGGGCGCTTCGTTGAGTTTGCGGCCGCCAATGACATGGTGATCACCACCTACGCGCTGGTCCCACGCGACCACGACACGCTGATGAGGGTTCGTTGGTGGCGGGTGGTGCTGGATGAGGCTCAATTCATCAAGAATCCACCCACCCAGCAGGCGACTGCGATCCGGCAGTTGCCGGCCCAGCGCCGAGTGGCCATGACCGGCACCCCGGTGGAGAACCGGCTCAACGATCTGTGGTCGATCATGGAGTTCTGTAATCCGGGCTATCTCGGCGGAGCCCGCGATTTTCGCCGGCGGTTCGCCGTCCCGGTCGAGCGGCATCGAGACCGCCGCCAAGCGGAAGCGCTGCGAAACCTCGTGCGACCCTTTGTGCTTCGGCGCCTCAAGATCGACCCGGAGGTGATCGTTGATCTGCCCGCATGCGTTCAAACCAAGGAATACGCGACACTTACAGCGGAGCAAGCGGGGCTGTATCAGGCGATTGTTGATGACATGCTCGGCGCTGTCGATCGCGCCCAGGGCATCCAGCGCCGCGGGCTGGTGCTGGCGACACTGACCAGGCTCAAGCAAGTCTGCAACCATCCGGCCCACCTGTTGCAGGCTACTGGCGCCGGTGTCGTGGATTGGGCGCCCAAGAGCGCTGATCATCGGCCGCTGTCGGCCCGTTCCGGCAAGTGCACGCGCCTCATCGAAATGCTCGAAGAGCTGTTGGCGGCGGGCGACAAGGCCCTGGTGTTTACCCAGTTTCGTCAGATGGGCCACCTGCTGGCGACGATGATCCGCCACGACCTCGACTGCGAGGCGATGTTCCTGCACGGCGGGACGCCGCCGCTCAAACGTCAACCGATGATCGACCGCTTCCAGGGAAGCGACGGCGCCGCGCCCATCTTCATCCTTTCGCTCAAGGCCGGCGGCATTGGATTGAACCTCACCGCCGCCAACCACGTGTTTCATTTCGATCGTTGGTGGAATCCGGCCGTGGAGAACCAGGCCACCGATCGCGCGTATCGCATCGGCCAGTCGAGGACCGTGCATGTGCACAAGTTCGTCTGCGTCGGCACCCTGGAAGAACACATCGACCAGATGATCGAACAGAAGACTCACCTGGCCGACAACGTCATTGGCTCGGGGGAGCAATGGGTCACGGAGCTTACCACTGAGCAACTGCACGAAACCCTGCGACTGCGGGCCACGGCGCTGGAGGTTGATCCGTGACATTGAACTTCAACAGGTCGTTCGGTAGGAAGCCCTCCTCACCACGGCTGGTGCACAACGGCATCAGACTGCGGGCAACCGGCGACGAGGCGATCGCCCGCACCTGGATCTCGCAGCAGTGGTTGGAGCGGCTGGAGGAACTGGTGTCGGTGGGGCCGCTGCGCGAAGGATTGGAGTACGCTCGCCGCGGCCAGACGATCACGCTGCAGATCAATCCTGGCCGGGTTGATGGTCACGTTCAGGGTCGCGCCGCTGAGCCGTACCGGACGCAGTTGCGAATTCCGATGCTTGATGAGCAGCAGTGGCAGCGGATCATCGACGCCATGGCTGGTGAGGCTTTCTACTCGGCCATGCTGCTGGCGAACGAGCTGCCCCCGGCCGTTGGGAGCCTGTTCGCGTCGCTTGAGTTGCAGTTGGTTCCGCCGGCCGATCAGCTCATCGTCGAGTGCGACTGCCCGGCGAGCGAACCGTGCAAGCACGCGGCCGCAGTGGGATATCTTTTTGCCGAACGAATTGATAGCGATCCTCTGGTCATACTGTCGCTGCGCGGGATGCCGGGCGAACGGGTCCTTGAGCGGCTCGCGCAGGCCAGGGCCATGCGGACCCACGGCGTCGCCGCCGCACACGCCGATCCTCCAATGCCCCATTCGCAAGATGCCGCAGTGCCGCTTGAAGCGTGCCTGGACGCGTTTTGGCGTACAGGGGGGCAACTGGCCCAACTGAAGCGATTGGGGCCGCCGCAGCACGCGCCGCATGCCCTGTTGCGCCGGCTTGGGCCGACGCCGTTGCCCGGCCAGTTTCCGATGCTCGGATTGCTGGCGAGCATCTACGACGCAGTCTCGCGTTCAGCCATACGTTTGCGAGACGAGGCCGAGCGCATTGACGACGAATCCGCCTGACGCTTGATGCCTCGGTGCCTCGATACCTCGATGCCTTGTTGCCTTTCCACTCACCGCTCGGCGCCTATAAAGAGAATCGGCATGAGTCCCTGAGGTCGGATTATGCGGGCACGCGGGCGGCAAAGTGCGCCCCCAATCGTCGGCACGGACAACTTGGGCTGTCCAATGGCCGATATCACTATCCGCAACCGAAGGCTGCGCGCAAGGAGGGCGCTGTCCATGGAGACCTCACGATCTACGGCTGAGCGCATCAGGCCGATACTGCAAGCTATGGAGCGCTCGATCGAGTCGGCGCGGCGGCGTCGGTTGCATGATTCGGGTCTCGCAGCTGCCCCCAGCACGGTCGAATCTCCACAGCCCGTCACTGATCCGACCCAGCCTCCGCGTCAAAAGGCCCGGCCGAAGCGCCCGTCGTCGCTTATGCGCCCTTACGACGCAACGGAATATCGGGCCGAAGCGGTCTAATCGATATCATCGGAATAGTTTCGCCGAACCGATTCGCTGCACCGCGACCCCCACCGCCGCCCGTGTGTGCATGAACCCACGCCCCAAGGTGGCCGATGATCAATATGGGAGGCGTCCCTCCAGGCGTGTTGAAACGCCCGGATTTCCCTTGGGTGGGCGGCGAGGTGCGCAACGGCCATGTGGACTATCTTCACGCGCAAGTCCAACGACCCCTCGTACGATGAACTCGGCGCCCTTGCGGCCGCGGACGTGGTCGTTCTCGATGCGCCGCGGCCCGGCCCCCGGAAGATCACCAATCCCATCGCGACGATCGAGCATATCGGACCAACAGCCGTGGCCACCGTGACGGTCGACCAGTTGTCGCCCAGCGAGGGCATCGCCCAGTTGGGCGAGCTGCTCAACGACCTGGCCGAAGCGGGGGCGAAAAACTTTGTGCTGGACATGCAGAACGTTCAGCACATGGATTCGGACTGTGCCGCCAGCCTGGTCAAGTCGCTAAACAAGCTTGCCGGAGAAGGCGGGCGGATCGCTGTGGTCAACCCCGACCACAGCAACCAGTCTCTGTTCCAGACGACTCAGCTCGATCGGTTGTTTCCACTCTGCCACGATGTCATGGGCGCTCTGACCGCGGTCGAGCGCAACCTACAGAATGTCTGATTGGCCTGGGGCAGCGTCATCGGCGTCGCCCGTCTCGGCGGCGGCGCGGTCACTCGTAGCCGGCTGCACTTGGCCTCGCACGTGCTTCAGCCCGCGGCGCTGGTCCCGAAGCCGGCGGCTCTTGCCCAGGCGCCGGCGAAGGTAATACAACTTCGCCCGCCTCGCATCACCGCGCCGCACCACCTCGATCTTCGCAATACGTGGTGAGTGCAGCGGGAAGATCCGCTCCACCCCTTCGTTGGCCACGATGCGGCGAACGGTGATTGTCCGGTTGATTCCCCGTCCGCGTTGGGCAATCAGCACGCCCTGGTAGACCTGGATGCGCTCCTTTTCCCCCTCGATGATTCGCACGTGCACGCTGAGCGTGTCACCCACGCTGAACACCGGGAACTGATCCGCGGGCTTCAACTGATCGGCCACGGTCGTTTCGATGGTTTCCTGAGGGTTCATGGGGGGTTGTAAGTAAGTAAGCTGGTGTGAGGACTGGTCACTTAAGTGACCAGTCCTGGGTTGAGCAGATCGGGGCGACGCTGCCGGGTCCGCTCGATCATCATACTCCTTCGCCACTCGTTGACGGCCTGGTGGTCGCCTGAGAGCAGCACTTCTGGTGCCCGGCGGCCTTTCCAGACCTGAGGTCGGGTGTAGTGAGGCCCCTCCAGCAGTCGCCGGCCCTGCGGCTCGCGGGCGGCAAACGAATCCTCGGCCGTCGAGTCCTTGTGCCCCAGCACCCCCGGGATCAGCCGGACAACCGTGTCGATCAGTAGCATTGCAGGGATCTCACCGCCGCTGAGCACGTAGTCGCCGACGCTGAGTTCAAGCGGGTTGAGCTCCTGGATCACTCGCTCATCAACCCCTTCATAATGGCCGGCGATCAGGAGGAGCCGGGGGCTCTCGGCCAGCTTTTCGACTCTGCCTTGCCCAAGGCGCTCGCCCTGAGGCGTGAGCAGGATACGTGTTGCAGCCCGATCGTCTTGGGCTTCGATCGCCATGACCGCGTCATAAAGCGGTTGACACATCATCACCATGCCGGGCCCGCCGCCGAACGGTCGATCATCGACTTTGCCGTGCTTGCTGTGGGCCCAGTCACGGATGTTGTGCACGTGGTAGGTGACGAACCCCCGTTCCGTTGCTCGGGCGAGGATGCTGGCACTGAGCACCTGCCCAAACATCGCCGGGAACAAGGTAAGGACGTCGATCCGCATGGTGATAGCTGTCAGCGTTCAGCAATCAGCCATCAGCTACGGCCGTCGCCGACTGCTGATCGCTGCTGGATGACAGCGTCTTGCCCGGCTTGGGATCACAGCCGACGCGGCGCAGCAAGCTGGCGACGGTCCGGCTCGGCTGGGCGCCTACGCTGAGCCAGTAGTCAGCCCGCGGGACGTTGACGCTCAGCTGTCGATCATCGGGCGCCAGCGGATCGTACCAGCCGATCTTCTCGATGACGCGCCCGTCGCGCGGTGACCGGCGGTCCATCGCGTTGATGCGATAAAACGGCCGATGTCGGCGACCCATCCGCTTCAAACGCAATACAACCATCCGGCTCTCCTACACCAGTGCCTGCGGCGGCCGCGGCTGCCGGCAGCGGACCCCTCGGGCGGTTCACTCTGCCCAACCGACGCGGACCGCAAAGCATAGCAGCCTTCGCGGGCGGATCAACGACACGCCCGGCCGCCTACGAGAGAACATCGAACAGGGGCGGGCTTCCCAGGGCCGCCCCCGGCAGGTCCACGCACAGCCCCGCGACCAGCTTGGAGCCGATCCACAGGAGGTCGCCGATCGGCGTCATGAAGAATATCGCCAGCAGCACGAACATCCCGAACATCGCGGCCTGCGGCTGCTGGAAGAACCTGTAGGCACGGAGTGACAGCCCCGAGAGAATGCTCGAACCGTCCAGCGGCGGAATCGGCAAGAGGTTCAACAAGGCCAGGACGATGTTCAGCCACCCGCCTGTGAAGAGAAAGATCGCCAGGTTGCGGTAGAGGTTGGTGCCGTGCGGTCCGACGGCCAGCCAGATGACCAGCAGCGTCAACGCTGTGGCGGTCAGCAGCAGGTTCATGGCTGGTCCGGCCGCAGAAACGACGACCCGGCCGTGGCGACCCCAGCGGAATCGGCTGGAGTCCACCGGCATCACGCCCCATGCGATGCCGATGACGGCGAACATCAGTAGCGACATGCCGCCCATGTGGACCAGCGGGTTCACCGTCATGCGGCCCAATCGCCTGGGCGTGTCGTCGCCTTGCCACAGCGCCGCCCAGCCATGGGCCAACTCATGCAGCACGATCGAGGAGATCACCCAGAAGATCCAACTGAACAGCTCAACGGTCTGGCCCGCCTGGTACAGATTATGCACCCACCAGTTCATCGTCGTCTCGTTGCTCTATGGCGAAGGTGAGCTGCGGATAGGCATCCACAGCGATCAAAGGAATCAGCCGCGCGCATCATAGCCGCGAATGCTCATTCGCGGGGCTCGTGAACCGCGTCGCGGCTACTTCACGATCAGGTAGAAGATCGTACCGCCTCGCTGGAGTCGGACACGGACACCTTCATCCGGATCGAATTCGTCCATCGCTTTGCGGAAGTCGTCGAGCGTTCGGATCCGGGTGTCACCGAAGGCAAAGATGATGTCGTTGGCCTTGATGCCGACCCGGGCCGCGTGGCCGTCGGGCTCGACCGCTGTGACGACCACTCCGTCCGGGAATCGGGCGCCGAGTTCTCGCGCAAGCACGGGAGTCAGCTCGCGCGCGGTTACGCCCAGCGCATCGAACGATTCGCCTTGGTCGGGGCGCTGCTGTGCCGTGAGCTCTTGCAAAGGCGGGCGCTCGCCCAGGGTGACGCGGACCTTGCGCTCTTCGCCGTTGCGGAACACGGTCAACTCCACAGCGGTGCCGGGGGTGATCGTGGCCACGGTGTTGAGCAGTTGTTTCATGTCCGCCATGGGCTTGCCGTCAAACTCGGCGACGATGTCATCAGGTTTCAGGCCGGCCTTGTCCGCAGGGCTGTCTTGCACTACGTGGGCGATGATCACGCCGCTGGTGCCTTGGTACCCGAAAGACTGGGCCAGATCCTCGGTGAGGTCGGCCATGTGCACCCCCAGCCAGCCCCGGACGACCTGGCCGGTGTCCAGGATGCTGTCCATGACGCTACGGGCCATGTTGGAGGGGATGGCGAAGCCGATGCCCATGGAGCCGCCGGTGCGGGTGGTGATGGCGGTGTTGATGCCGATGACCTCGCCGCGCAGGTTGACCAGCGGCCCGCCGCTATTGCCCGGATTGATCGCGGCGTCGGTCTGAATGAAGTTCTCGTAGATCGCCACGCCCAGGCCCGATCGGCCTTTGGCGCTGACGATGCCTGCGGTAACGGTATGGTCATAGCCAAAGGGGTTGCCCACCGCCAGGACCCACTGGCCGACTTGAATTGCGTCGGAGTCGCCGAACACAGCCGGGGTCAGGCCGTTGGAGTCGATCTTGATCACCGCCAGATCGGTTTCCCGGTCTGTCCCAATGATTGTTGCTTCGTACTCTGCGCCGTTGGCCAGGGTGACGCGAACCTCGTCCGCGCCCGCTACGACGTGGTTGTTGGTGAGAATGTAGCCATCGGGTCGGGCGACCAGGCCGCTGCCCTGTCCACGCCGCTCCTTGGAGCGGGGTGGAGCCTGGGGACCGAAGAATCGCTCGAAAAAGTCATCGCCGCCGAAGAAGTCCCGGGTGGGTCTGCGGGCCTGGATGCGGACGGTAGACACAATGTTCACGACCGAGGGCGATATCACCTTCGTGGCCTGCTGGAAGGCCAGCGACAGGTCGTGAGCATACTTGAGCGCTTCGCGTTCCTGCGGCGTTTGGTCTTGCGCCTGGGCGTGGACGTCCTGGGTCAACAATTGTGGTAATCCGAATCCTGCACCCAGGACCGCCACCACCAGGACCAAGACCGCGAGGATTGTTCGATGCTGTGGTCGGGATGTCGTACGCATGGCTGATCTCACCCTGAAGTCGGACCAAATTGAACGATAACACTGCTTCGAGCAGCTAGACATTGATTCTATCCGCAGGATGTACAATCGGCACGGCGGGCCGATTCTTCCCGCCAATCTCCATCCGCAGCTATCAAAGGCCCAACACCGCCGGGGTCATAGCCGCGGATGCATATCCGCGGGATTGCTCGTCAACATGATTCGCACCACAACGCGCCGTTGTGCTTCGGCAGGTATTCCTTCATCAGATAGACGAAGTGCTGATGATCCCGCACTCGCTTGCGACTGTCGCCACGGCTGAACCAGGGGCCTTTGCGATTGAGGGTCTGGCTGAGGGCTAACCCAAGGCCTCGCTTGAGCGCGTTCGACACGTCTTTCCATTCCACGAAACCTCGCCAGCTGAGCAGCGCATGAACATGCGTCGGTGTTGCGACGGCCTCGTGTAGCCGCCAGCCGTTGTGGCCACAGATCTCACACGTTGCCTTGACGAGCACATCCTGCACTTTTCTATCGAATGAAACGGGGGGATGGGATGCATCACGGTCGTACAGCTTTGCCATGTGTCGATCAGGCGCCAGGATGCCTTGGCCGCGACGGACATAACCCTGCGGTCGATCGGGCGACCATGATCGGTAGGCGTGGAAGGTAAAGAGGTAGACGGCCACAGGTCCCTCGTCTCGAAGAACCTGCGGATATGCATCCGCAGCTACGAAAGAATCTCAACGCAGCACGCATCATAGCCGCGGATGCATATCCGCGGGCACTCTCACGCGGCGCCGGCTTGTTGTTTGAGATCATCGTCGAGGCCGAGCTCGACGAGTCGCGCTAACGGGCCGTGCGGCTTGCTCGCTTCTTCGGCGAGCTTGCTCTTGGCGGCGGGATTCGCGTACTTGTTGAACACCATCGCTTTGAGCGTCGCCCAAAGGCCGCCGAATGATGAGAACGTCTGATCCACCGCCGTCGGCCCGTAGCTGCAGCGTACC
>JADFIM010000218.1 GCA_022566725.1 Planctomycetota bacterium | reverse complement strand
CTGGCGATCCCGGGCGAGCGCACCAGCGCGTTTCGCGCCGCCACCATGCTGCTGGGAGCGGGCTCGTTTCGACATGCCGTAGTCAGATTCGATCAGATCGTCCCGCGGGTCGCGGCGGGGGAGTTCGCCGCCGGCCTGGTCATTCACGAGGCGCAGCTGACGTTCGCCGGGGCGGGGTTGCACCTGATTGCGGATGTCGGCATGTGGTGGTCATCGCATTGCGGTCTGCCGTTGCCGCTGGGCGTCAACGCGATTCGGCGAGACCTCGAGGAGTCCTACGGGCAATCAACGCTCCGACAGATCACCGCCGACCTGCATCGCTGCGTGCAGTTCGCGCTGAATCACCACGATGAGGCGCTCGCGTACGCCCTGGGCCGCGCAAAGGAGGTCTCGCCGGAGCTTGCCGAGCGGTTCGTGAACATGTACGTGAACCGCTGGACACTGGACCTGGGAAGCGTCGGGCGCGCGGCCGTGCAGACGTTCCTCCACGAGGCTCATCGGGCCGGCCTGTCGCCTGACCCCGGTGAAGTGGACATCATCCTGCCCAATGCCGATTGACTGCGTGCCCAAGGGGTGTATACCTGTAAAGATAGGCTATTTTTTGCTTGCTTTTGCATAGGGTTGGGCGGTACGCTGGTGGCTTGCCGGCCGGCCCCTTCGGGTTCGCAACAGGCGTTTACTCGGCTTGCGCCAAGTGTGTGGGAATATGAAATGAGCCAAGCCGTGCCCCCGCAGACTGCCCAGGGCTATTGCCCACCGACTGTCCGCCAATTCAGCGTGTTTCTGGAGAACAAGGTCGGCAAGCTCTTTGAGCTGGTCCATCTGTTCGATGAGGCCCCCAACGTGCACCTGTGCGCGCTGAGCGTGCTGGAGTCTTCGGATCATGCCGTGGTGCGGATGATCCCCAACAATGCCGACGCGGCGCGGGCGCTGCTGCGCGAGGAAGGATTACCGTTTTCCGAGTTTGATCTCTTGATCGTGGAGGTGTACGGCGATCACACCCTCACCAGCATGTGCCTCTACCTTCTGGGCGCGGAGCTGAACATCCGCTTCGCATACCCGCTCATGATTGGGCCGGACGGCACACCAACGATCGCCCTGGCCGTCGATGACCAGGTACTTGCCGGGCAGGTCCTGCGGAAGAAGAGTTTCAGGCTGCTGGGTGAGGAGGACCTCCCGTAAGGATCGGCGGATCATGGCAAACGACAGCACCGACCCCATGGCCGGTGCTGCATCGATACTCTTGAGTGACCTGCGCGGTTCACGCCACCTTGCGGTACCGGCGGGATGCGCGGCTCTTGCTCGCGCGAGGGAACGGGTAGCTGGTGGATCGGGCCGTGCGACGAGAGGTGCTCCGTCGCTTGGGCAACGAGGTGGTCCTGGACCGATACGACGCCGTGGACCGACTCTTTCTCCCGCTGGTTGAGGTCCGCCTCTTGGCCTTGCCTGAGCCGCTGCCGGTGGAGGCGGCGAACTGCTTGTTGAAGAACTTTCTGCAGTAGCTCATGAAGTCGTTCTGGCTCTTGCAGTGCTTCAGAAGCTGCTGTGGAGTGCAGGAGCCGCTGGTGATGCACCAGTCGATGAAGCACTGCCACATGTTCAGCTGGCAGGGCTTGAAGTTCGCAGAGGTCGTCTTCTTCGCCTCACACGGCCAATAGATCCACTGACCGTTGAACTTTTGACGGAAGCACAATCCGACCTTGTGCAGCGATGCAAACACCGTCTTGGGATTCTTGTCATACCGCTTGGCGATGCTGGCGACGGCGGCGCCGCAGGGCGTGCCACGCTTGATCGCGGTCTTGAACGATGATGCATAGGGTGAGTTGCTCTTGCTGGGCATTGTGTACACTCTCCTGTTTGGTTGCCTCGGGAGCCTGCGAGCACGCGCGTGCGGCCAGGCTCATATCGAACGCTGCGGCGAAATCGCCGAAGCACCGCCACACATCGGTCTGATCAGGCAGATCAATCAGCCGCAGCGGTGATTTCGCAAAAAAACGCGTTCATCGGGCCGCATCGAATATCCCTCCGCGATGTCCGCTGCCGGCCATCTGTGCTGTGTTGAGTGCGCCGGATCGCGCGCTTACCCGGAGCCGCCCGGCTGGGTCGTGCCGGGCCGCGTCGTGTCGGGCCTCGTCGTCGCGGGTCGCGTCGCGGATCCATCGCCCAATCCCGACTGCGTGGAGGGGAGCTCCGGCAGGGTCTGAGGACTGTATTCGTGGTCGCGCTTCCGAAGCACGGAAACGGATTCGATCACGTCGTCGAGCTCGATGCTCCGGACCACCTCCAAGCCTTCGATCACCCGGCCGAACACGGTATAGCTGCCGTTGAGGTAGGCAGGGGGCGTGTGCGTCATGTAGAACTGACAACCGGCGGTGTGAGGCTGGGCGGTCTTGGCCATGGCCAGACTCCCGGTGAAGTGGTTCCGGGCGCCTGCCCGTTCGTGCTCGTCCGGGATGCGGTAGCCCGGGCTTCCCTCTCCGGGATCACCGGTGCCGCCGGGTTTGGAGTTGGGATCACCGCCCTGGGCCATGAAGTTGGGGAGGACGCGGTGAAACCTGGACCCGTCATAGAAGCCCGCCTCGGCCAGCGAGACAAAATTCGCCACCGTGTTGGGGGCCTCGTTCTCGAACAGCTCCACGACGATGCGCCCCCGCGCCGTGATCAGCTCGGCTCGCGGCAGGTCGTCGGCCGCCTCCTCCGCCAGTCGAATCTCCTGCTCTTGCACCCATAGCTCAACGTACCGTTGACGATCCGGCAGGACAGTCTGAACCTGTTTTGACACGGCGGCATCCTCGGCCAGTGTTTCTTGGGAAATCGACAGGAGCACGTCAAGCGCTTCTTGAAAACGATGCTCAGCAAACAGGCATTCCGACAGCAGCAGCGCCGCTCGAGGAAGCTCCGTCAGATTGAACGCGTCGCTCCTGAGGATCTCGATCGCTGATCCGTACTGGTTGAGACCTCGCAGATACTCCACCCCGGCGAAGCGGACCTCCACATTGTCCGGGTACAGTTCAGCCAGCCGCGCGAAGATCTCTTCAGCGCGGTCGCGATCATTGAGTTGCACAAAGTAGTTTGCCCATGCCATGCCGAAACGGAAATCATCCGCTCTGAGCTCAGCGAGGCGCGCGAAGAGCTGGTCGACGCGATCGTGGTTCTTCAGCCAGTGTGACAACTGCAGCTCGATCGCCAGCCCTTGCTCGTGGTCGGGCCATCGCTCGTTGAACGTGGCTACCCGATCACGAAACGAACGGGTGACTTCGAGATCTTCATCAGCGATACCGCCCCTGGCTCGGAGCGACGAATACAGGTTCCCATAGGCCCTGCGAAGCGATGCAAACTCGGCCTCCTCCTCGCTCGGGGCCGTCGCCAGGCCCGCGGGAGCCGGCTGCGTCTGCAGCTGTGTCGCTGCCGGTTGCCTCGCGCTAGCCAGGATCATCAGCAGTACGGTGAGGATCATGGTCGGCATGATTGTGTTGCTCCTGATCAGAACGGCTCTTACTGGGCCTCATAGGATAGCAAGGTTGACGCGCACGCTAGGCGACCCGGTACCGATCGCGATAGGCTCTGTTCGTTGGCTCGGTCTCCCGCCCGTGTCAGATGCTTCGGCCACCCGCCCGTGGCAGCAGCGATCCATCGATTGCTATCCTGTCACCTTCCGGTGCCATCGAGCGGCGCCAAAGAGGCCAATTCTGCTGCGTATTTCCGCTTGCATCTCTTTGGAAGCATGCTATGATGCGCCGTGTCGCTCGAATCCCTTTGCCCCCGGAAGGGCTCGGTATGGGGCTTGCCCCTACCGGGCCTTTTTTCTCGGTGCCCGTCGTTTGACCCACCAGCGACAGTACAGTTCGGCACAGGCAGTGGGGGAATGAGACCCAAAGCCGTCGTCTGCCTTGCGGGCGTGTTCTTGCTCGTCGGTGGGGGTTGTCATCAGGCGCCTCGGCCCTCGTCACGGATGATCACGCCGTTTGACGGACTCGTGGTTCTTCCTGATGTCCCCGCCATCGAAATTCAAGCATGGACCTGCCTCGATGCAGGCTGGCTTGAACAGATCGCCTGCTCGCCCGCCACCCGCGAGCATGAATCGCTCGTCGTGATCAAACCTCGACCGAGCGAGATACACGCCGCGATGCTGCTGGCCGGATTCCAGCCCGGCTCGCCAGGCAAGTGGAGCTACGACAACGACGCTCTTGAATTCACACCGCCGACCGGCGACCGGCTCGACGTGTTCGTCCGCTACCAAACCGCATCCGGGGAAACGATCGAGGAGCCGATTCGCAACTGGATTCAGGATCATCTCGGCCGGGCGCAGTTTCCCGATGATCCGTGGGTGTTCGGCGGCTCAGCGTTCTCGCCGAATCCCCAGGGGATGGACCCCGGCGAGCACTACGTGGCGGACATGACCGGCTCGATCGTCGGCCTGGTCACCTTCGGCGACGAGGTGATCGGCTTCTCGCGGGTCTGGGCGGATCAACAGGCCGTTCAGCCACCCCAGTGGCAAGTCCGCTCTGAATATGTTCCACCCCTCGGAACCGAAGTGACGCTGATCCTGCGTAAGGCGCTCGGCGATGGAGCCGACTCACCTTGGCCGGCCAACGACTAACCCTTC
>JADFIM010000217.1 GCA_022566725.1 Planctomycetota bacterium | reverse complement strand
AGCCACTGGCGGGATCGATGACCCGCCCGCCTTGGATGAGAAGTTGACTCATGGCGCGGATAGTGTAGCGGCAGTTGGGGATGAGCCGGGACGCGACGCGTCCCGGCTATCCATGGTCGCATCCGAACCTAGCATCCGCAGCGATGAGCACCACGGCCGACTCGCGCGAGGATCAGCTCCAGCGCCTGGCTGAGAAAGCCAGGGGCTTGCCCAAGACGCCGGGCGTCTATCTGATGAAGGACGCGGGCGGGACGGTGATTTACGTGGGCAAGGCCGGGTCGCTGCGCAGCCGCGTCGGCTCCTACTTTGTGCCTTCGGTCGATCTGGGCCCCAAGAAGCAGCCGATGCTCGATCTCGTTGACGACTTCGACGTGATCGAATGCGAAGGAGAGTGGGAAGCGCTGCTCATGGAGGCTCGGCTGATCAAGGATACCCGGCCGAGGTTCAACTCGCAGCTGACCGACGACAAGACGTTTCCTTATCTGGCCATCACGATGCGGGATGACTTCCCGGGGGTGTACATCACGCGCACGCCGGCTGAACCGCAGTTCAAGGGCGCAAAGATCTTTGGGCCGTTTACATCCGTGTATGCCCTCCGTGAGGCGGTTCAACTGCTCCAGCGGGTGTTCAAGTACCGTACTTGCACGTTGGACATCGCCGAGGGCGACCCGAAGAACGAGCACTTTCGCCCCTGCCTGCTGCATCCGATCGGCCAGTGCACCGCCCCGTGCGCGAACAGGATCTCCAGGGACGACTATCGCCGCGACATCGAACGGTTTGTGCGATTTATCGCCTCCAAGCGCAGCGTGATGATCCGCGAGCTTCGCCACGAAATGGAGCAGGCAGCCAAGTCGCTGGATTACGAAAGGGCGGCGACACTGCGTGACCAGATTCGGGCGATCGAGAAACTCGACGACCGAGAGAAGCGGCGCAAGAGTCACCAATACGATTGGCAGCCGGAGGTCACGACGTTTGCGGTCGATCCCTCGGCCGGGTTGCAGTCGCTGCAACGGATGTTGGGTATTGACAATGCTATTCGATGCATGGACGCGATCGACATCGCGCATTTAGCCGGCGGGGAGACGGTGGGCTCGAAGGTGTGTTTCATCGACGGCCGGCCGTTCAAGGACGGCTACCGCCGATATCGTGTTCGTACAGCGGGCAACGACGACTACGCGGCGATTCGGGAAGTGGTCACTCGGCGGTATCGCGAAGCGGGTGAACGCGTTGAGTTATATCCCGATGTGATCCTGGTCGACGGCGGCCTGGGGCAGTTGCATGCGGCGCTGGAGGCGTTTGAGCAACTCCAGGCCAAGCCGCCAATGGTCATCAGCCTGGCTAAGAAGGAGGAGTTGATCTACGTGCAGAAGAGGAGCAACCCGATCAAGCTCGGGCGCGAGAACCCTGGTCTGAAGCTGTGTCAAGCTATGCGCGACGAAGCGCACCGCTTCGCGCAGCATTACCACCACATTCTGCGGCGCAAGAGTGTGTTGGAGGAGGATTGATCGCCCTCCCGTTCACCGATCGAATCTCACTGCCATTATTGGTGCATTCGCTCGTCGTTAGCCCGAATGCTCATGCCGATCGCTTCCGGAGGTATGCTCGAACCCGTTGGGCAAGGTCTCGGCCGTGATGCACTTCAAGAAAGAGCAGCTTCTGCTCAAGCTCGGACAGGTCCGGATGCGCTCGAGCCAGCGCTGCATGCGCCGTCCACCAGGTCTGTCTGGTCAGGTCCATAGCCATGGCGAGCCGGCGCTTGGGGCCGGCTTCTCGCAGCAGCTGGATCTGCACGCGGGCGGCGTCCGGGTGGGTGTCGTTCACGCGAGCATTATACGATCCCCGCGTCGGAACCTGGTGAGGTTGCAATGTCGTGAATGGATTTCGCATTGAACAAGCCGGTGAGGACGTGCTGATCTGGATCAAAGCGGTGCCGGGGGCATCGCGCGATGAGATCACGGGGATCATCGGCGATCGATTGAAGGTTCGCATCAGCGCTCCGCCCGAGGCCGGCAAGGCGAACAGAGCGATCTGCAAGATCGTCGCCCAGGCGCTGGGCGTGAAGGCACAGCATATCACGATTGAGAAAGGTCAGATGAAGCTGGAGAAACTACTGTGCGTGAGCGGTGTCGATGCGCAGATGGTGAGATTGCGCCTCTCGAATCCGCAAGCGGCATTGGGAGATTGAAGCGTGCCTATCACGCGGGGCTGGGCATGACGTCGCCGGTGGGCTCTTCGCCGGATGGTTCGTCTGAAGCGGGCTTGGCATGGGCCGGGGGCGCGGCGGTCTGGGCGGCCTCCTTCTCCAGCAGCTCGGCGACCGTGGGCTTGTCCAGCCGATCGCCGCGCACCAGCCGCATGACCTCTTCGCCCTGAAGGGTCTCATACTTCAAGAGCGCTTCGGCGATGGCCGTCGCCTGGTCCCAGTTCTCCTCGATGATGTGCTCGGCGTCTGCGTAGGCCTCGTCGATGAGGCGCTTGACCTCCTCGTCGATGATCCGTGCCGTCTCGTCGGAGTAGTCGCGCTCGGGAATGAGCACCTCGCGGCCATCGGTGCCGGCGTAGTGGACAAACCCCAGCCGGTCGGACATGCCCCATTGGAGGATCATGTGCCGTGCAAGCTGGGTGGCCTGCTGGATATCCATGGCCGCGCCGGAGGAGATGTCGCCGGTCTTGCGCTTCTCAGCGATGCGCCCTCCGCAAAGAACCTGCATCGTGTCCCGCAAGTACCGGCGTCCGAAGCCATAACGATCCTTTTCGGGCAGGCTGAAAGTGGCGCCGATGGCCTGGCCGCGAGGAATGATCGTCACCTTGTGGAGGGGATCGGCGTGCTTGGCCAGGGACTGAACGAGGGCGTGCCCGGCTTCGTGATAGGCGGTGGCCACCCGTTCTTCTTCTTCGATCTTTCGGCTGGTGCGAGCCCGTCCGAAGCGGACCTTGTCGCGGGCTTCCTCCAGGTCGGCCATCTCCACGTAGTCTTTGTCGGCCATGGTGGCGAGGATGGCGGCCTCGTTGATGACGGCGGCTAGATCGGCCCCGGAGAACATCGGGGTTCCCCGGGCCAGGCGCTCCAGGTCCAGCCCCGGCTCCATCTTCACCTTCTTGGTGTGCACGGCGAGGATTTGTTTGCGGCCCAGCAGATCCGGCAGGGGCACGACCACCTGTCGGTCGAACCGGCCGGGGCGGGTCAACGCGGGATCGAGCACATCGCCGCGGTTGGTCGCGGCGATGACGATCACCTGATCGTTGGCTTCGAAGCCGTCCATCTCGACGAGGATGGCGTTGAGCGTCTGTTCGCGCTCGTCATGGCCGCCGGTGGTGAACCCGCCGCCGCGGCGCCGCCCGACCGCGTCGATCTCGTCCAGGAAGATGATGCAGGGGGAGTTGTCCTTGGCCTGCTTGAACAGATCGCGCACCCGGCTGGCGCCAACGCCGACGAACATCTCCACGAAGTCCGATCCGGAGATGGAGAAGAACGGAACGTCGGCTTGGCCGGCGATCGCCTTGGCCAGCAGGGTCTTGCCGCACCCGGGCGGACCCACCAAGAGCACGCCGCGGGGTATTCGACCGCCGAGTCGCTGAAACTTTTTCGGAGCCTTGAGAAACTCGACAAGCTCCTCGACTTCCTCCTTGGCCTCGTCGACGCCGGCCACATCGTGGAACGTGACGCTGATGCTCTCCTTAGTGGCCATTCGGTGCCGGGACTTGCCGAAGCTCCCGAGCATGCCTCCCGGGCCGGCCCCGGCGGAGCGCATCGAGCGGGCGATGAAGAACCAGATCAGCAGGATCAGCAGAATGAACGGGGCAAGGGTGATCAGCAGTTGCACCCACACGCTTGTGCCGGTGTCAGCTTTCCATTTCACGGGCATGGTGTCGAGCTGCTTGAGATAGAACTCTCGATTGGCCGCGTCAATGCGAACCCACGCTCGTGTGCCTTCTTCGCTGGGCGGGAGTCCTTCGACGCTGCCGGGTTTCAGGACCGCGGTGATGCGGTCGTCGTGCACAACCACTTCGCCGTTCTTGATGTGGCCGTTCTCGACGTGGAGCTTGAAATCCCGCCAGCTTTCGATTTCGACGCCTCGCCCCTTGGTGCCGTTGAGCAGCACGAACAGCATGATCAGCAGGGCGAGAATCATCACCCAGCTCATCAGGCCGCGGCTGAGCTTCACCGGAGGCGGGGGCATGGGCCCCTTGCCGCCATCTTTGCCGCCGCTTCCTTCGGGTGGTGGGGTGTCCGGCGACTTGCCGTCAGCTTTCTTGGGATTCTCTGCCATGTGGATTGCTTTGGCCTATCAGGCACGGAGCGGGGCGTCGATCACCACTGCGCCCGCATTTCGGAGACGAGGTCCCGAGCCAGACGTTGTACGACGGCGAACTCGCCCAGTTCGATTGGCTCACCGGTCGGCCTGGAGGGCACGAACAGGCCGTGGCCGGTAAACGACTCGCGCCCAAGCAGCGGCTCATCCGTGCGCAAATCCCTCCACTGAAAGTCGATCGTCACGCTGATGATGACTTCTTCACTCAATCCCGTCAGCCGAGACTTGGAGAGTTGGTCTCTCTGGACGTTGCGGATTCGTCCGGTAAGAATGCTATTCGCGCGGTCGGCTGAAGTCACCT
>JADFIM010000216.1 GCA_022566725.1 Planctomycetota bacterium | reverse complement strand
AGTGAATCAAATGTGTGGCAGTACCAGAGGGCTGCATGTGTAACCGTGCCCTGACGGAGTTGCACGGTAGTGCAGCCCGTGATCTGGACTCCGAATCAATGGCCGGGCGGTCGGCAGACCGCCGGGCCTTTTTTCCCGCCGCGAGCTACTGCCGCCTCCCGGATGCAAGTGTTCAATGGAATCAGCGCTTGACCCGCTGGATAAGCTTGTCGGCGGCGACCTCGATGCCCCGGACCTTGCTGATTAGCGCTTCACGGTTCGGGGCGTAGCGCTCGGCGGTCCGCAGATCAACCCACTCTTCATCCACCAGCCGGGCCAGGCTCGATGTGAAGTCATGCATGCCTTCGCCTTCAGAGCTATGAATGATGGCCGGCATGTCCTCATCTTGGGCCTCGCGGATTTTTTCCTGCACGATCGGCGTGTTGAGCAGCACCTCCGTTGCCGGGACGCGGGCAACATCCTCACGGACGCTCGGCAAGAGGCGCTGGGCCATGATCGCCCCCAGACCGTTGGCTAGACTCGAACGGATGAACTTATGCTCGCTGGAGGGGAAGAACTCCAGTATGCGGGCGAAGCTCTGCATGGTGTCGGCGGTGTGCAGCGTCACGAAGACCGTATGCCCGGTCTCTGCTGATTGCAGCCCGGCCATCATCGTTTCCCGATCCCGCATCTCGCCGATCATGATGACGTCTGGATCTTGCCGCACTGCCGATCGCAGTGCCAGGGGGAAGTCCGCAACGTCGATGCCGATCTCCCGCTGACTGATAAACGACTGGTTCGGCCGGAACAGATACTCCACCGGGTCCTCGATGGTGATGATGTTGCAGTGCCGCGTTTCATTGATGTGGTCGATCATTGCGGCCAGCGTGGTTGATTTACCGCAGCCGGTGACGCCGCATATGACCACCAGGCCTTCGTGCGTGGTGTCGGCGACTTTGCGATAGATGGACGGCAGGTGCAGCTCGTCAAAGCTGGGGATGACGGGATTGACGCGGCGAATGGCGGCGTGCACGCCTCCGCCCGCATGGAAGATGCTGCATCGGAACCGGGCGTCGGCGCTTTCCGTGTGCGAAAAGTCAACGCCGCCGGCTTGCTCGAACTGCTGCTTGAGGTGGGGCGGAATGATCGGCGTCAACAGTTGCCGGGTGTCGTCCCCATTCAGCACGGGCGCATCGATACGGTGCAGCGCCGACGCGATACGAAGCACCGGCGGCGAACCAATCTTGATATGCAAATCCGACGCGTCTACTTCCTTCATCTTCTCCAACAGTCGGTGGATGGTCAAAGCGCCGAGCATGCCACTTCCCTTCTTTCAAGCCGCAGAAAAACAGGGTGCGGGCGGATGACTCCCGGCCGGCACCATCGGCGGCATTGAGGCCAATGAGGCCCACACCTCCCGGCCCCGTCTGGATAATACTAGGACAATGATCTGCCGATGGGACCACCGGAGCCCGTCGAAGAGCATCGGATCGCATATCCTGACTGTTTTCGGTCACTCAGCAGTTGACCCATCGCCCATGGCCACACGTCGTACACCATCTTCGACGACCCTCCGGGGGGCCACTGACCAGTACCTGGCCGAAGCTCAGCAGATCCGCCAGGGCGGTGGACCGACCGGAATCGAACGCCAGCATCGTCTTGGCCGGCTGACCGCCCGCGAGCGAATCGACCGCCTGCTCGACTCCGGCTCGGGCCGGTTCGAGTGCGGATTGTTCGCAGCGTGGAAGATGTATCAGCCCTACGGCGGGGCGCCGGCGGCGGGGCTGGTGACGACCATCGGCGAGGTCGGGGGCAAGCTGTCCATGATCATCGCCAACGACGCCACCAACAAGGCCGGCGCATTTTTCCCCATGACCTGTAAGAAGTTCATCCGGGCTCAGGTGATCGCCGAGCGCGCTCGATTGCCGTTGATCTATCTTGTGGACTCCTCCGGGGTGTTTCTGCCATTGCAGGAGGACGTGTTCCCCGACACCGACGACTTTGGGCGCATCTTCCGAAACAACGCGGTGCTGTCGGCCAAGGGGATTACCCAGATCGCCGCGATCATGGGCAATTGTGTGGCTGGGGGTGGGTATCTTCCGGTGCTCTGCGATACGCTGCTGATGACCGAAGGGAGCGGCCTGTATCTCGCCGGGCCGGCGCTGGTAAAGGCCGCCATCGGCCAGGATGCGGACAGTGATGCGCTCGGCGGCGCCGCCATGCACGCCCAGGTATCCGGCACCATTGACTTCCGCGAGCCGGACGATGAGGCGTGTATCAAGCGGCTGCGTTCCATCATCCACGCCGATATGTCGGTGGCCCCCGTCGGTGACCCGCCGTTCGAAGCGGTCGAGCCGCACCGCAAGCCGGACGAGGTGTACAACGTGTTCAAGTCGCAGCCGACCGAGCAGTACGACATGGTCGATCTGCTTGAGTGCATCGTCGATGACGAGAGCTACCACGAATACAAGCCCGAGTATGGCCGGTCGATGATCTGTGCTTACGCCCGCATCGGGGGCCGGCCCTGCGGCCTCGTCGCCAACCAGCGCAAGCTCACCCAAAGGCATCTAGCCAGCGGCAAGGCCGGGCCCGCCGTATCGATGAACTTGCCGGCCGTCATCTATGACGACTCGGCCGACAAGGCCGCGCGATTCATCATGGACTGCAATCAGAAAAAGATTCCGATCATCTTCGTCCACGATACGTCGGGTTTCATGGTCGGCCGGGACTCGGAACAATCCGGGATCATTCGCGCCGGGGCGAAGATGGTCAACGCGATGAGCAATTCGATCGTGCCCAAGATCGCCCTGATTGTGGGCTCAAGCTACGGTGCGGGCAACTATGCGATGTGTGGCCGGGCGTTTGATCCGCTGCTGACCCTCGCCTGGCCGGGGAGCAAATTCGCCGTCATGGGGGCCGCCCAAGCCGCGAGCACGCTCTTGGAGATTGATCTTTCTGCACGCGAGCGCCGCGGTGAGAAGATTGACACACGGGAACGCAAGCAGCTCCTGCAAGCGATCACCGCCTCCTATGACGAGCAACAGGACATCCGCTACGGCGCCGCGCGCGGCTGGGTGGACCGCCTCATTGAGCCGCACATGACGCGAGAGGAATTGATCTTCGCCCTTCGGATCGCAAGCACATTTCCCATCGAAGGCGAATTCAAGACCGGCGTGTTGCAAACCTAATGCGCGCGACACAAGCGTCGCCGGTAAACCGTTTAGCGGGCGGGCTTGCCCGCCGAGGCGAACCTTCGAACGAAGTAACAAAGGGCCATTCCTGACGGCGCTTGCCTTCCTTGGCTGGATTCTCTTGCACATAACGGATCGCCCGGCGAATATCGTCGTTGTTGTTCAGGAAGACCTTCCAACATTTGCGAGCCCACGGTGACGGTGCTCGTCCAGGGCTCTCCGTATAGCCGAGCAACGGATGACATCCTTCTGCATTCAATTGGCGCGTTGCTTCGGCTTTCAGGTGCGCGACAATCTTTTCAATCGGTCGTTCATGACGTGCAACAACGATATGGACGTGCCCTGGCAGAATGCTGCACGCCAAGACTCGATACTCCGAGAGTGTTGATGCGGTAGCGAATTCCCTCGCAATACTCAACGCTTGATAACCATTGAAGTTTACAGCGGGGAATCGCAGTGCCATCTTCGCAACTTCGCGCAATTCACGATCGTGTGGGCTGGCGGCGACCGAACGTCGGGTGGTGACCTTTGTCGCAGGTCCGAACAGACGAAGCTCCCACGTTCGCACAAAGTCCGACCAGGAACCGCGGGGGTCATTGGGAAGCCAGAATCCGTAGGCGCAGAAGACCGCGTGATATGCCTGGACCATGAATGTATGGTACACGTTCAGCGGCGGCGTTCACGCCGCTGCGATGACGCGGCGGGCCAGCCCGCCCGCTAAACTGCCGAGGGTGTCCGCCATGCCGCGCGATCTGGCCAACAAGGTAATCATCATCACCGGGGCCAGCTCGGGCATCGGGGCGGCCACGGCCATCGAGTGCGCCAAGGCCGGCATGAACGTGCTCCTCAACGCCCGTCGAGAAGAGAAGCTTCACGCCGTCGCCGAGCAGGTGCGGCAAGCTGGCGCCCAGGCAGAAGTCGTCGTCGGGGATGTGACTGACCAGCGTATCTCTGCTCGCATGTTGGATGCGGCTCAACAGCGCTTCGGCCGGTTCGATGTCGTCTTCGCCAACGCCGGCTACGGGTTCGAGAAGCCGGTCGTGGAAGTTGCCGATGAGGAGCTGCGTCGGATATTCGAGGTGAACTTCTTTGCTGCGGCCGAACTGTTGACCCGAGCGGCGCAGCGACTGCTGTCCGAGCGCCGGCCGGGGCATCTGCTGATGTGCTCAAGCTGTCTGGCCAAGTTCACCCTGCCGGGTTACAGCGCCTACTCGGCCACCAAGGCCGCGCAGTCTCACGTGTGCCGGGCCATGCGGATCGAGCTTGAGCCGCACGCGATCGACGTCTCCAGCGTGTACCCGATCACCACGGCCACCGAGTTCTTCGAGGTCGCCCAGCGGCTAAGCGGCCGCGAGGCGGGCCGGGCAAGCGTTCCTGACCACGCTCGGCGAGGCTTCGTCCAGTCACCGCAGCGAGTGGCGCGAGCCGTCGTTCGATGCCTTCGTCGGCCGAAACCGGAGGTGTGGACCAGCCACACCGTTCGGG
>JADFIM010000215.1 GCA_022566725.1 Planctomycetota bacterium | reverse complement strand
AACCCCAGGTGGCCAACGGGGCCAGCGAGCTACTGGTGGAAATCTTCGGAGAAGCCGGCCGGCACGCCCGAGCCGCGGTGGGATCAATCGCCCTGCCCCTGGGCGCTACCGTGGAACTCGAGCTCGTCGCCCAAGTCCATCGACCAAGTGGTCCGTGACCTGGCCAAAAGGATTCAACACAGAGGCACAGAGGACACTGAGCAGAAGAAATGTTTCTATAGGCAATGGGACAACTTGGTTCTGGGCTGGTGCACAGCGCGATCTTGCCCCCTGAGTCCATTGATCCCTTTCTTCCCCAATATCGATCCTCTGTGTCCTCTGTGTCCTCTGTGTTCTCCGTGGTGAATCTTCTCTGCGCCCGCTGCGGCTCTGCGGCGAATCATCCGGGCTAGCGGCTTCCCGCCAACTGCGGCATAGCCGCGTGGGCCTTGTCCCAGTCGGCGAGGAACTTCTGGAGCCCGACATCCGTCAGCGGATGCTTCATCACTTGCTGAATGACCTTGAACGGGGCGGTGGCGACATCGGCGCCGATGAGCGCCGCTTGTGACAAATGCATCGGATGGCGGATCGACGCCACGAGTATCTTGGTCGAGAACCCGTAGTTGTCATAGATCGTGCGGATCTGCTGCACGATCTCCATGCCCTCGAAGGCGACGTCATCCATTCGCCCGATGAACGGGCTGATGAGAAACGCGCCCGCCTTGGCGGCCATCAACGCCTGAAGCGGCTGGAAGCACAGCGTCATGTTGATCTTCGTTCCGCGATCGCTCAGCGTCTTGCAAGCCCGCAACCCTTCCTCGATGCACGGCAACTTGACGACGATGTTCGCCGCGATCGGGGTGAGCGTCTCGGCTTCGGCCACCATCGGGTCGTGCTCGGTCGAGACCACCTCGGCGCTCACGGGCCCGCTGACGATCTGGCATATCTCTTCCAGGCGGGTATGGAAGTCCACGCCCTCCCTGGCCACCAGGCTGGGGTTGGTGGTCACGCCGTCCAGCACGCCCAGGTCCGCAGCCCGCTTGATCTCATCCAGGTTCGCGGTGTCGATGTAGATATCCATGGCGATATTGTATCGCGCTGGGTGGTCTGGGTGGTGAATCTTGCAGGCTAGCTCTGCCGCATCAGAATCATGATCGCGTTGGCCAACAGGCTCAGGATCATGATCAGCAGCACGATGATGAATGCCGGGCTCTCCAGTACGCTGCTGCGGGTGGATCGCTTCGGGTCGGCCGGCGGCGGGAATGCGGACTCGCCGGCCAAGGCGGGCGCGACGTCGGAAAGGTCCAGGCTGCGATGGGCGAAATGCGGGGGCCGACCTTTGGCGATCAGCTTCAGGTCCGCCAGCAGGTCTGCCTCGCTGTGATAGCGGTCCTTGGGACGCTTGGCCATCATCATCTCGATGACCTGGGCGCAGCCGGCGCTGATCTTGGGGTTGATGTGGTCAGGGGGGGTCAGTTCGGCCTTGAGATGCTTGTGCATGACCGCCGACGGATTCTTCCCGTCGAAGGGAACTTTGCCGGTGACCATGTGGTAGAAGGTCGCCCCCAGGCCGTAGATGTCGGCGGCGGGGCCGATCTTGATCTCACCGCGGATCTGTTCAGGGCTGATGTAATAGGGCGTGCCGTAGGCCCGGCCGGCTTCAGCCTCTGCGGCGGCCCGGTCGCTCATCGCCCTGGCCAGACCAAGGTCGGCGAGCTTCACTGCACCCTTGCTGCTGATCATAATGTTCTTGGGCTTGACATCGCGGTGGATGAAGCCCTTTTCGTGGGCATGTTGCAGCGCCTTCGCCACCAACGTGACGACCTGGATCGCCTCGGCTTCGATAATGCGCTTGCCCTTGACAATGCGGTCGTAGACGGTCTGCCCGTCCACATATTCCATCACGAAGTAGTGCTGATCGCCCGCTCTGCCGACGTCGTAGGCACTGACGATGTTGGGATGGTTCTGCTGGGCCGCCGCCCGGCCTTCCTTGTAGAACCGATCGATGAAGTTCTTGTTGGCCGAGAGCTTCTTCGGCAGCACCTTGATGGCGACCAGGCGGTCCAGACTCAACTGCCTGGCCAGGAAGACCGTGGCCATGGCCCCGGAGCCGAGCTTCCGTTTGATCTTGTAGCCGGGAATCTGCTCGGTCGATTTCTTGGCCTCAAACTCGCGTCGCAGCCGGTCGAGTTGTCGCGGCGTCAGGAACTGGCGCTCAACCAGCAGATCGGTGAGGGTGCGCGGTTCGTCGAGTTGCGCCGATTCCCGCTGGAAGGCGTGGCACAGCTCCACCTCCTCGGCTGTGGCCAATCCGCGCTGCACGACGAGCTTGCCGAGCATCGTCTCGAACCCGCCGGTGGAGGTGCCTTGGCCGGGCGCTGCGGTGGATTCGCCGGCGGCCGGTTGATCGCGCGCACCGGTGTCGCTCGCGGCGCCGCCAGCTGCGTCCACCGCCTGCGTTGAACCTTCGTTGGAATCCGCCAGGGACAACGGCGGTTCGTCCTGGGTGGCCGAAGGATTCAGCGGTCGGTCTGGTTCGTATGCTTCACTCACCATTTGGCAACACGAAGTGGGCTGAGCCCGGTCCGGGAATTGAGTGAATCCAGCCGCGTCACACCGCAGCCGGGGATCGAATGTGACCATAGTTCATTCAAGGATCGTATCGGCTTCGGTCTAACCACTGTAGAAAGCCGAACCCCCACTCTACGGACCGCCCAGAGCCGTCCGGGAACAACGTCACCCCATACGTCGGATACGGACAGGTCCGCCAAACGGTTCCCGGTGGTGCGTCTCCGCCGGGACCATCTCTCCCGGCTCACGGCTGCGGCGCGAGCCGCTGGCGACCCATTTAGCCCCCGGCATGCCGGGGGCTATGTGTGAGTTGCCCGCAACGAGGGCGAGCCGCCGCGTCCTCGCGAGCGGGAACGCCGCGGCTGGCTGATGCCTGCGAACCGGGGCTGTCCGAGACCATAGGATATGCGGTCGTTCTGCGCGATAAACAGGTAAGCAGGCAGCGATGGCCCAGTCGAAGCGCATCCTGATCGTCCGACCCAGCGCCCTGGGCGATGTGTGCCGGACGGTGCCGGTGCTGGCGAGTCTGCGTCGTGCGTATCCCCAGGCGACCATCGACTGGCTGGTGCAGGAGGATTTTGCGGCTGCGATTCGCGCCCATCCGGCCCTGGACGAAGCGGTGCTCTTCCCACGCGCGCGATTCGCCCGGTGGTGGCGGGATCCAGCCGTGGCCTGGGAGATGCTTCACTGGTTCGCCGCGCTGCGCCGGCGCGGCTATGACCTCGTGTTCGACTGTCAGGGTCTCGGCCGCAGCGGGCTGATCACCTGGGCCACGTTCGCCAAGCACCGCATCGGCCTTCGTTCAGCCCGTGAATTCGGCTGGTTGGGCTACACCGTGCGACATCCGCCGGCCGCAGCAAAGCACACCGTCCAACAGATGATGTGGCTGCTGACGGCCCAAGGCATCGAGCCGAGGTACGACATGAGTTTGTACGTCGCCGATGCCGACCGCGCCTGGTGGACGGATCGCCGGGCGGTGCTGGGCCTGGCCGGTGAAAGCTATGTCGTGCTTGCGCCGACCAGCCGCTGGCCGAGCAAGCGCTGGCCGCAGCGGAGTTGGTCCGCGCTGGTCGGGCCGTTGCTGGCGCGCGGCTTCGGCCGGGCGATCCTGGTGGGGTCGCCCGCGGAGCGCGAGCAGGTGCGGGAGATCGTTTCACGTGAGCCCGAGGTTGCAGCCTCGCTCATCGATCTGGTCGGGCGCACCAGCCTCGGCCAGACCATGGCCGTCATCGCCGACGCCGCCCTGGTCATTGGCAACGACTCAGCCCCGTTGCACATGGCCGTCGGGTTTGCCCGGCCATGCCTGGGGCTGTACGGGCCGACGGATCCGCAGGAGGTTGGGCCGTATGGCGTGGATGATGCGGTGGCTTGCATCGATGTGAGCGCGCGGGGCGAATCCATTGACTACAAACACCCCGGCCTTGGCAACGCGTTGATGTGTTTGATCCAGCCCGCCGACGTGCTGGGCCGCGTCGATCAGATGTTTCCCGAGCGTCAGATTGCGGTCACCAAGCCGGGCCTTTCTGTCCCCAGTGACCGAGGGAGCTCAACGCTGACGGAAAGGGCCGCATCGTGAATCATGCTGCTCGCGCATGGCTTGCTCGTCGATTGATCTGCTGCGTCATGCTTCCATTGCGCGCTGATGCCGGGAGTGGATGCGGATGATCTTGGCGGTGCACCTGCCGGTGGCGGTGACGATTCCACTGGCCCTGATCGTGGCCGGTTGGATCATGTGGTACTGGCAGCGCCTCGGCCGCCGGGAAGTCCCCGACACTCGGCGGCGAATCAGACGGGCGTCGATCATCGTGATGCTGGTGTCGCTGCCGATCCTTGTTCGCGGGCTGAGCTTCCTTGACCACGATACGGACCATTCTCAATACATCATCACCTGGCTGCTGGTCCTGTTCACGCTCGGGCTCGTGGTCGTCACGGCCGGGATTGACCTGGTCAACACCCTGCGCATAGAGCGCAAAGCAGACCGCCAGCGCGTGGCCAAAGCCGTGACAGCGTTCGGCAAGGCGGCCAAGACAGCGGGGCCCACGACGCCGGATGAACGCAGCGAGAAGGGCAATCAACCGTGACTGCTCCGCTGCCGGGGTTTGCGTCGCCGCTGTCCGTGCCTGC
>JADFIM010000214.1 GCA_022566725.1 Planctomycetota bacterium | reverse complement strand
AGCGGCCTTGATATCAAACGCACCGTCAAATGGCTCGCGCAACAGACAACCAAGGCCGTGCATCGGCAGACCGATCACGTCGGCCCGGTTTGGTGCGAGCGGTATTGGTGCAGAAACGTCTTTGATACAGCCTACTGGACGAGTCTGGTTCAATACCTCCAAAGGCACAATCTGCGTCGAAGCGAATCCGCCAACCCGCATTCATTCCTCGCACTGTAAAGCCGGCGATGCCATCGCCGGGCGACGCGCGACAAACGTCCATCCTCGCGGTTGATACTCGGAACTGGATTGGTTCCCGACGGCCGCGCAAACGATCAATCAGCACCGAAAACCCGGCCCTTTCCGTTCACTATGGTATTGCCCCCGCTATACTGACCTGTTGAATCAACTATTGGGTGCCAACGCCGATAATGACCAATGCGCAAGAGATGCCACTCGACCTCTGGCTGAAGCGCGGCGGAGCGTGATCGGCTCGTAGGCAGATGAGACCACCTCGGGGGTCTGGCATGCTTCTCCTGGTCAAGATTCTCAGCATTGCGGTCGGCATTGCGGTTGGGCTCTTGTGTCTGGACCGGCTATGCCTCTATCTTGAACGGCATGGCTGGATCTACTACAGGCGCACCAAACCAACGGGCGGCGCTGTTGGCAGTATGTTCCTCGAGATACAATCGTTCATTGAGCCGTCGACCAAACACGTCATCGAACACCGCAAGGAGGAGGAGCAGATGGAGGCGAAGAGTGAGGTAGGTGAGCTCATACAACCTCAGGGGCAGGACGATGCCGCCCCGGACAAGTCGCCTAACCAATCGCTCCAGCTGCCAGGCCGCCCGCCGCGTGGCGGGGCGTGATCTGCTCGCAGCGCCGCCAGCGGATTGCTCTGTCGCCACGACGATCATTGAGCACCGGTGACCGAAGAGCACCGGGGCACGACCGTCTGATCAAGGCCCAAGATCAGGCCGATGCGCGGGCGGTTTCGGCCAATTGACGCACCGACGGCGGGGCTGACGACGCGAAGGCGTCCACGTACCGTTCGATGGCGGCCCAGGCAGCCGACAGCAAGTGTCCTCCTTGAGGACGGGCGAGATCTTGAATCGATCGGAATCGCTTGTGCCCCCGGTCATCGAATCATTTCGCGCAGCACGGCCGCCCGAGCCTGTTGATACGATCGCGACACCTGTACCTGCCTGCTCACATCCTCGGCCAGGTGCAAATCAGGCCCGCCATTGAGGCGCGCCAGTTGCCCTACAAGATCTCTGACCGTTGACCCGCCGGGACCTTCCGCGACCTCGCCGCAATCCCTTGCAAGCGCGGCAAAGAGTTCGTGCAACGCCCTGCCATCGCCGACCTGCTGCTCCACGATCCGCGTGAACCGATCCACCGACGACGCCAGGGCAAGATACAACTCGATACACGCCTCCGCGAAGCGCTCTTCGCGCAGTTGGAGCCCGGCCCACTGACCGTACGCGCCACGACAAGTACCGCTGCCGGGGCCATGAGCAGCCCCCCCAGCGGGAGGCCGGCAGATCGAGCTTCGCCTTCGCACCTGGCGCCGGCCGATCGGTCGTATCAGCGCAGGTGGCATGGAGTAGCGCGCCCACCCGCCACCCAATGGACCAGGCAGAAAATCGTGTCTCGCCACCAGCGTCCCAGCCTTCTTGATCGAGGTGTGATCAGAACGTGATCATCGCAAGTCTAACCGCTACATCGGCCAATGCAAGTTGGGCGAACCACTTTCTTGATCAAAGAATCATCACGTGGCCGGCATGCGGTAGACTTGACGGATGGCTTCGGAGCAATCCAGCGGGAGACCCCCTCGCCCCGCCGAGGGCCCTGCGGACACCCGGCGACCAGATGGTCAATGGGACAGGCTGGCGCTGCAGGTGCCAGCGTCGCTGGCTGAGCGTTTCCGCGAGCTGGCTCATTCCGAGGAGCACCAGCGCGGCGTGAAGCTGGCCGGGACCGCGGCGGCGGCGCTTTGGGTGGGCCTGCCCGCTCGCGTGCGACAGCCTCTGCTGGACTGGGCCGCTCAGGTCGAACGCAACCCTGACCTGGCCGACTCGCCCGAGGCAGCGGCGACGGTCTTCGCCACGATCTTGCGGTCACTCATCGAGCTGCGCGGCGCCCCCCCGTCTACCGAGTCCAAACCGGTTACCGCGACGCCCCAAGAAGACACCGGCTGGTTCGTTGATCGCATCCTCGATCCGCAAGTCCTCTTGCAGCAGCGTGAGCGAGATCGCACAGATGAAACATCGCGCACCGCCTGAATACCTGGGGCCCGGAAATTCACGCGCGCCGACTCGCTAGCGTGTTGCACCCTCGCCCAGACGCTCGGGCATGTCGGCGAGTATGTAAGCGACCGTGGCCAGGACGGCGACGTTCTGCGATAGTTCCTCCGGGTCCACCTTATCGAGCGTATCGGCGTGCGTATGGTGGTAGTCGAAATACTTCGACCCCTCCATGCGGTGCCCCATCAGAACCACGCCGGCCTCCTTCATCGGCCCGAGGTCGGCGCCGGAACGGCCGGTCTTGACGCTCGTCGCTCCGATCGACTCGAACAGACTGGTGAGGTCGCGCAGCTGCCCGGCGGCGATTTGGAGGCGATCGTCATCCGCGCATTCAACGGAATACCCGATCGGCCTGAACCCGCCGGAATCCGCCTCGATCGCCGCAACGTGGTTGGCAAGCTCTTGGGCATGGTCCTTCGCGTATTGTCGTCCGCCGGCAAGACCGTTCTCCTCATTGGTCCATAACACCACGCGGATGGTCCGGCGGGGGATCATGTTCAACCGCCGCAGGACGTTGATCGCTTCCATGGCCATGACACAGCCGGCGCCGTCGTCATGCGCACCCTGGCCAACGTCCCACGAATCGATATGCCCGCCGATGACGACTATCTCCTGGGGATGCGTTGAGCCGCGCAGTTCCGCGATCACGTTGCCGGATTCGACCGGCTCCAGGGTCCTGGCCTGCATCTTCAACGTGACGATGACCGGCACGCCGCGCGCCGTCAGCCGGGCGATCAGGTCGGCGTCTTCGGTGGAGATGGCGGCGGCGGGAATCTTGACTTTCGCATCGCCGTATCGTGTCGCGCCGGTGTGCGGCGACCGCAGGCTGTGGGCTGTGACGGACCGCACGAGACAGGCGACCGCGCCTTGTTCCGAGGCGATTCGCGCGCCTTTGGTGCGGAATCGAACGGTCGTTCCATAGCCCGCGCCCTGGTCGGGATCGTACGGAGGCATCGGATTGTTGAACAGGACGATCTTCCCGCGGGCGCCGGAGCCGAGCGCTTCGAACTCCTCCTCGTCACGGACCACAACTACTTCCGCAGTGATCCCTTGCGGGGGCGTGCCGACGGAGCCGCCAAGGCCGAGCATGGGCAGCGGTGCTTCGCGCGGCTCGATCATCACCAGCGATTCGGCTCCCCGCACCCAACGCGGCACCATCACCTCTTCGATGTGTACGTTCTCCTGCCCGTCCGCCCGCAGCGTCTTCGCCGCCCACTGGATGGCCTGATCAAGCTGGGGTGAGCCGCTGAGCCGATGACCGATCCCATCGCAGAGCTCTTGGAGTTTGCTGTATGCCTCGTTCCCGGCCAGGGCTGCTTGGAGAATGCGATCGGCCGACTCGCGGTATCGCTGGGCAATGGACGGCGAACCATCGGTCGTCACATCGTCCGTGTGGCCCAACGCCGAAGCGGCCAGGGTGCAGGTGATCAAGGGCAAAGCCATGATTCGCATCTGAGTTCCTCCAGTTACCAACGTCCAGCGGTTCGTACGGCCCGTCGCCATCTTAGCTGGGAACGTGTCCTGCGCCGATCCGCCGCGATGGATCGTGAAGCCGCGTCGTAGAATGCCAACGTGAAGCGGCGTTTGTTCCAGTTTGGTGTTTTCCTGCTCCTCGGCGCGGTGCTCAACGTCGCCGTGGCGTGGGGGTGCGCATTATGGGTTCCGACCGGCGAGAGACAAGAGATTTGGATTGACTACGAGTTCGATCCGATCTTCCAAATCATGGTCATTCCTCAGGATTACGACTACCTCCGCATTCAGCGTGCGAGTGGTTTCGGAATCGTGAAAACTGAGGTTTTGGCTGCGTTCTTCGGTGGTGGTATCCCTGTGCTGTGGGCCTTGCCTACCCACTACGCGGCAGGATGGCCGCTTTGCTGCCTGCACGGCGCAAGGCTACCGCGTGACCAGTTTGTTTCGGCGATGGCGGCACCTGAATGGCTTCACCCAAGAAGAGACTTCTTCGACGCTCGGGCGCTTCCCCTGCGCCCCATCTGGCCGGGCTTCGCGATCAACACGATCTTCTACGCCACGATCCTGTGGCTGCTCATCCCCGGGCCGTTCGTGCTGCGCCGACACATCCGCCGCAAGCGCGGGTTGTGTGTGGCCTGCGGCTACGACCTGCGCCACGCCGAGCACGATGCCTGCCCGGAGTGCGGGGCGGCCATTCCCTCTCCCTTGAGGGAGAGGGCGAGGGTGAGGGTGAGATGACCGATCGGCCAACACGGCACCGCATCCCACCCAGGATGACCCAACGATCTCGATCGCTACGGCGTGGCTCGACGTACCCCGAACGCATCCTCTGGAGCGTGCTGCGGAACAAGCGACTCAAGGGCTTACACTTCCGCCGACAGCACGCAGTCGGCCGATACGTTGTTGACTTCTATTGTCCGGGGGCGAAGC
>JADFIM010000213.1 GCA_022566725.1 Planctomycetota bacterium | reverse complement strand
GTCGTTGACGTTGAGTACGCCGATCCCGATGCGATCACCGCCACGGTGAGGAGTCTGCTCAACGACCGTCAACGTGCGGCCACGACGCTGCTTCGGGGCCCGGATGGCAAGTCCCTGATCGTCTCCGGATTGATCAACGATGTCGAAACGATCAAGACCCTGGTGTCGGTGCTCGACGGACCCCAGGAAACGGCCCACCTGACCATCGAGACGTTTACGCCGGTCAATGCCGATCCGACGGTCTTGGCGCAGACCGTGAGGCGCATCATTGAATCATCGCGCTCCGGGGGCCGGCGGTCCACGCTCCAGCTGATCGCCGAGCCGCGCGCGGGGGCCATTGTTGTCATCGGTACGCAGGCCGAAGCACAGCAGGCGGTGGACCTGTTGGTTCAATGGGATGAATCCACCAAGACCCCGCCGCCGATGGACCTCCAGCTGATTGCGATACTGCATAGCGACGCGGCGGTCGTGGCGCGCGCGGCCAATGCCATGTTGCAGGATCGCGCCCGCTGGCCGAAGACGCTGCTTGCGGCGGATCGCGCTGGCCTGGCTGTCAGTCAGCCGACCGTCACCGCCGACGCCGCCGGCAATCGCGTGTTGATCAGCGCTCCATCGGAGTTGATGCCGATCGCCGCGCAGTTGATCAGCCAGCTGGATCAACCTCGCGGTGAGGCCGAGGCGGTTGATGTGCGCATTTTCAGTCTCGTCCAGGCCGACGCCACGGAAGTGGCCAATGCTTTGCGCAGCGCGATGGATGTGCAGGCCGCCCATCAGCCGAGCAGGCCTCGCGCTGCGGTGTCCGCTGAGCCGTCGAGCAACTCCCTGATCGTCACCGCTACGCCGACACAACTTCAGCACATTGAATCGATCATCGCCGGGCTTGACAGCGCCGGGCCGGTTGATCAACTGCAGGTGCGCACGGTGTTTCTCAGACACGCCCGAGCCGAGAGCGTCGCACCGGTCGTTGAGCAACTGCTGGCCCGCGAGGAGCTGATCGATGTCAATTCGCTTCCGAGTTGGGCTCGGCTGGGCTATGTGCAGGTGCAGCAGCGGCGAGGCGAATCGGTGCCCACGGTGCGCGTTGCCGCCGATGCGAAGCTCAACGCAGTGGTCATCGCCGCGCCCGCGGCACTCCTGAATGTCGCCGAGCAAATGGTTTCTCAACTCGATGTCGATCCCGCCGAGGTTGGCGGCGCTGTGAAGCGCTCCGTTGGTGTGCTGGTCGTCCGGAACGCCGACGCTTCGGAGTTGGCGACGAATCTTGAAGCGATCTTCGCGGAAGATGCACAGCTCGACGCGACGCCGACAATCCGCGTGGACTCGGCCAGCAACAGCCTGCTTGTCCTGGCCACGGAGGCGCAGTTTGAGACCATTCGGCAACTTGTGGGGCAGATCGATCGAGCCACGATCGTCACCTCTCGCCAGATGCGGATGCTACCCATCGACCGGTCCAAGGCCTCAGCCGAAGACCTTGCCCGAACCCTTCAACGCCTGCTCAATCGTGGCCCGGCGGTGGAGATTATCTCGATTGACCAACTGCTTCATCGTCATCAACCCACCGAGGAAGAGGAAGACGAATCTCCAGAGCCGAGCTCAGCGCTGCCGAGGCCACCCCAAGGGGTCTGGTCGTCGATCGTCGCGATGATGTTTGCCCTTGTCGGTGACGAGGAGTTCGAGGCGGAGGATGATGCGGATGATCCTGATACGTCGCCCGGGATCACTATCGCCGTTGATCCTGCAACGAACAGTCTGATCGTGGTAGGCCCGCCGCGGGCGATTGATCGAGTTGCCGATCTCGCCCGGCAACTGGTGGAGCAGATTCCAGCGGCGCCGGGCAAGATCCGCTACATCGGCCTGCCGTTGGGGGCCGATGCCCAAGCGACAGCCAGGCTGGTTGGCCAGACGCTTTCGCAGATGACGCCGCCCGGCGGGCAGCGCGGCGATCTGCGCCGCCGCGCCGCCGTCATCGCGGATCAAGTCAACAACGCGCTGATCGTCGTCTGCAACGACAGTGACTTTGAGATCGTCGGCGACCTCATCGCCGCCATTTCCCAGCCGCCGATGACCGAGCAGATTGTGGTGAAGGTCTATTCGTTAGAGAAGATCACTGCGGATCGAGCAGCTGTCAGTGTTCGCCGGATGCTCGACCCGGGGGCGCCCGCTCGCGGCGGGCAGGCGCAGCGGACGCGGGATCTCGAGATCAAGCTGCTGCTTGGGGATAAATCCATCGAGGCGGTGTTTGACCCCGATCGCGTGCGGGTGAACGGCGATCCGCAGACCAATACCCTCATCGTCATGGGCCCGCCGGAGGCGATTGCATTCATTGATCAGGTCATCGAGCTTCTGGACCAGGCGCCTCTCAGCGTGCAGACGACTCTGAAGTTATATCCGCTTCAACACGCCAAGGCCGGTGAGCTGTCGGCCACGCTGCGAAACGTTTTTCGTACGAGGTTCTTCAGCATGCGCAGCGAACTCGGACCCGGCGCGATTCAGCCGGAGTTCGCCGCCGATGAGCGGACGAACACGCTGTTGGTGACCGCAGCCCCCGAGCAGTTGGCGGAGGTTGACGCGTTGCTCGAGCAGCTCGATCGCAAGCTCGGCGAGGACCACTATCCGCTTCGGATGATCGAGCTTGCCGCGGCTCAACCGCAGGAGGCCGCGAATATCTTGAACCGGGTAGTGATCGGCTCGGACCAGGCTCGCCGGGCGACGACGCTGATTGTTCCGGATGATGCCACGGGTGTTCTTCTGGTTCGCGCCGCCGAGGAAGTGATGGCCGAGATCGACGAGGTGCTGAAGGAAATCGATCGCCGGCCGACCAGCGAATTCAAGGTCCGCACCATCGTGCTGGAGCGTGCCGACGCCAACGCGGTGGCATCGGCGCTGCAAAGGCTCTACGACGACCGGGCGAAGATCGCCTCGGCGGGGCGCGGCCGGCGCGAGCAGGCCAGGCGCGTCTCAATCATCGGCGATACCAACAGCAATACCTTGCTGGTGGCCGCGTCCGATGAGGACTTTGATGAGATCACCCAGCTTGTTGGGCAGTTCGATACGCCTGCGGCCAGCCAGATGCTGAGTTTCCGAGTATTCGAGCTACGCCACGCCAAGGCAACCGAGATCGAGGACACCGTTCAGAACCTGGTCAGCGACCTGACCTGGAACCAGGGGCCGTTCTTCTTCTTTTCCAGCCGGTTCCGGGCCCCGCAGCGCCGCAGCCAGGGGACCGTCGCCGTGCGAGCGGATGCTCGTCTCAACGCCCTGATCGTGACCGGCGAGGGCGATAAGTTTGATGTCGTCGAGAAGTTGATTGAGATTCTCGACGCCCCGCAGCCGCAAGGCGAGCAGCGCCTTGTCAAGCTCTACCAACTCAAACATGCCGATGTGAATATTGTCGCGGATGTGATCCGCGAGACCTACACGGACACGACCCGCAGCCGCCGGTGGTGGGAGCCGCCTGATCCGACGGAGATCAAAGTCCGCACGGATGAGCGGAGCAAGGTGTTGCTCGTGTTCGGCTCCGTGAAGCAGCACGATGAGATCGGCCAGTTGATTGCGTCCATCGATGAGCAAGTTGCGCCCGCCGACCAGACCATCGCGGTGCTGCCGGTTGAGTTTGCTCAGGCCCAAGAGCTGGCCCAGACGCTCAAGGGGTTTCTTCGAGACCGGGCGCGGGCGACCGGCGCGGCGCCGCCGAGTGCCACCATTGCCGCCAGCCGATCCGCCAACACGCTGATCGTTTCCGCCGACGCCGATGATCTTGCCACGATTCGAGATCTGCTCGCGCGGCTTGACCAGCCGGATGTGTCCGGCGGACGGGTGATCGAGATCGTGGCCCTGGCCGAGGGCGACGCCGAGGAGATTGCTCGCATTGTCCGCCAGCAGTTCGGCCGCCGGGGCGGTCAAGGCGTGGTGGTGACGCCAGATGTTCGCACCAACAGCCTGATTATCAACTCGCCCCAGGAGCAGTTCGCCCAGACCAAAGCGCTTATCGAACGTCTCGATTCGCCGTCGGCCACTGACGAGACGATGATCCGCACCTATACCCTTAAGGGCGCCCGCGCCGAAGAAGCCGTGCGCATCCTGACCGAGACGCTTCAACTGGATGAGCGTGGCGAGACCACGGGCATCACCATCGGCCTCGAAGGCTCCGAAGCCCCGGCCGTTGAAGTAAGAGCAAAGATCGTCGCAGATCGGCGGTCCAACAGCCTGGTCATCACCGCAACGCGAGAGTCGTTCCCGGTTCTGGAAGCGCTGATCGCGCAACTGGACGAGGTGCCGGCGGCAAGCCCCGTGGAATACCGCATCATCCCGCTCAAGCACGCGCTGGCCCAAGACGTCAGCTATACGCTTCGCCAGTTCATGCGCGGCCGAGACGAGGCCCGTTTGGAACCGCGAATCGATTACCACCGGCTGGAGAATCAGCTGATCATCGCCGCGACCGCCGATCAGTTCGAGCAGATCGAACGCATCGTCGCCGAGATGGATCAACCTTCACAGAAGCATCGCATCACCGACTTCGTCCCGCTGCAATTCGCCCAGGCCCAGCAGGTGCAGGAGGCGCTGTCGGTGTTCTACGGCCCGCTGGCTTATGAAGCTGACACGCCGGGAAAGCTCAACGCGCGAATAGTCGCCGATCCGGCGACGAACAGTATGGTCATTACCGCCGATGAAGGCGAGTGGGAGAGCATTC
>JADFIM010000212.1 GCA_022566725.1 Planctomycetota bacterium | reverse complement strand
GCAAGTCGTCCCAGCGCCCCGCCTTTGGAACTGTGCCCGTGAACAATATCAAACGGCCCCTGTTGCCGAATGTATTTGCGTAGACGTTGAAGGCTCCCCAGATCACTGGGATGTGGGTTGCGGCGCATAGGAATCAGGACGGAGCCGGCGCCGTTGAGCGAATGAAGCCGTTGTCGAAAGCTGTCAGCCAATCGGCGGGGTGAATACGCCACGTGAACGCTGTGACCCAAGGAACGCAGACCACACGCCAGATCGAGGACGTGTCGGCCTACACCGCCGTCGCAGGATTCTACGACGAGGACGGTCTTCAGCGGTTTGCCATCCATCCATTGCGGCCCCTGGTAACCAAGGCGACCGGTTGATTCGGTTTTATGGCCCCGATGCCCTCGACTATCGGCGATCGGAACTCAACCGGTCCCCTGCGCCCGTAGCCAACGCCTTTTCCATAACAGCACCAACTTTGCCGGTAGCATCAGCAGCACAGCATCCCTGAGCACTCCAACGTAACTCTCGTGTATTCTTGGATCAAAATAGCGCAGCTTGATGCGTAGCCGGCTCAGGAGTTGCGTGCGCCTGCGGCCTACGGAAATGCTGTTGGGTGTGATGATCGTTCGGGTCAACGGGCAATTCAAATTGGCAGCCGGCCATCGACGCACGAATCGGAAGAAGAATTCGTAGTCTTCCGCAGCAGGGTAGTTGAGGCGGTACCCTCCGATCTGGTCGAGGGCTGAAGCGCGAAACATCACCGCTGGATGCAGGAAACACGATCTGAGGTGCATTTTCCGGCAAACTTGTTCGGGGGTGATCGGCACACGGTAAAGATACTGATGTCGGCCTTGAGCATCAACAAACTCCACGTGCGAACTGACCAGCATGCAGTTTGGATGTTCGAGCAGGAAGCGCTTCTGCTTCGTGAATCGGGTGGGTAGGGCGACATCGCCGGCGTCGAGCCGGGCGACGAACTCATACCCGCGCCGGCGGATAAACGCTAAGCCCTCGTTTAGCGCATGTTCAATGCCTTGATTGGGCTCGAGTCGAAGCCGGTACACGCGGTGGCCGTTGGCCTGGTCGGGGACTTCGATTGGGGGGTCGCTCCCGTCATCGACAACCACCGCGTCCAGCGGCTCCTCGGTCTGCAACGCCGCCAACGAATCAAGCAGACCCCGTTGGTTGTTGTACACGGGGATGAGCAGAGCGATGCCGGCCATGATGATCAAGGTGAACCGTAGCGAGCTCCTCGGCTTGACCGTTGACTCCGACGGCAGTGAATTCCCGGCCGATCGACCCTCGGGAGTGTATCCGGTGTCCGTTGGCTGATTGCCGCCGACGCATAGTATCAACCCCTGCCGCGGGCCAGTCGGGTCGAAGAATCAACCAGCGGCATTCGTTGTGAGGGCTATTGACTTGACACCGGGGCTTTCGCTCGGCTCGATCGGTACCATTGGATCGTGCGACGCAGGCCTTCGTCGAAATCGACGTTGGCGTGCCAGTCGAGCAGTTCGGCTGCCCGCTGGCTGTCGAGGCATCGCCGGGGCTGGCCGTCGGGCTTGCCGGCGTCCCATCGCAGTTCGCCGTCAAAGCCGGTGAGCCGGGCGATTCGCGCAGCAAGGTCCTTGATGGAGATCTCTTTGCCAGAACCGAGATTGATGGGGATCGGTTCGTTCATTCGTTGGGCCGCACGGATGATGCCTTCGGCGGCGTCGTCTACGAAGAGAAACTCACGGCTGGCCGTGCCGGTGCCCCAGCACTCGACCACATCGTCCCCGCGCTCGACGCCCTCCACGCATTTGCGGATGAGAGCCGGGATCACGTGTGAGGTGTGAAGGTCGAAGTTGTCGCCGGGGCCGTAGAGGTTGACCGGCAGGACGTAGGCGCTGCGAAGCCCGTACTGGCGGTGGTACCCGTCAAGCATGACGAGAGCTGCTTTCTTGGCGACGCCATACGGCGCGTTCGTCTCCTCGGGGTAACCGTTCCAAAGGTCGTCTTCCCGGAAGGGAACGGGGGTGTGCTTGGGGTAAGCACAGACAGTGCCTACCTGCACGAACTTGTCGATCTCGTTGATTCGAGCGTGTTCGATGAGGTGAAGGGCCATCGACATGTTGGCGTAGAAGAAGCGGCCGGGATTGTCCATGTTGGCGCCAATGCCGCCGACTTCAGCGGCAAGGTGAAGCACGACGTTGGGCCGCGTGTCGGCGTAGAGGCGCTTCACGCCGTCCTCGCAGGTCAGATCGTACTCGTCGCGGCGTGGCACCTGGATGTCGCGGCAGCCCCGCTCTTGGAGCTTGCGGCAAACAGCGCGGCCGAGGAAGCCGGCTCCGCCGGTGACGACGATCCGAGTGGCCGTGAGATCAGTCAACATGAGGTCGATGCCTCCGCAGCGGTGATTGCACCAGCAGGGCGTGACGGCCTGGCAGTCTAGCAGCTCGCCCCGTCGTGTCGCCTATGGCGACTTCCTCCACACTCCCGTGCCGTTCCAGGCGGGCAGCGGCCAAAGTGGTACGATCTGGCTCT
Source organism: Planctomycetota bacterium (assembly GCA_022566725.1). Classification (GTDB taxonomy): domain Bacteria; phylum Planctomycetota; class Phycisphaerae; order Phycisphaerales; family SM1A02; genus JADFFQ01. Next base: position 2,193 of record JADFIM010000212.1, on the reverse strand, counting down.
GTACCGCCGATGGATCGCGGAGGATGTTATGGCCGAAAGCAACGTACGCGCCTTGATTACGGGAATCACGGGCCAGGACGGCAGCTATCTGGCAGAGCTGCTCCTGGAAAAGGGATACGAGGTTCACGGAATCATCCGCCGCTCAGCGAGCTTCAACACAGATCGGATCGACCACATCTACCGAGATCCGCACGTCAGGGGCACAAGCCTCTTTCTGCATTACGGTGACCTGTCGGATGCCAGTTCGCTGGCCGCGACACTGCGCAAGGTCAGGCCCCGAGAGGTCTACCACCTTGGGGCACAGAGTCACGTTCGCGTCAGCTTCGACCAGCCGATCTACACCGTTGACATCGACGCGATTGGAACAATCAGGTTGCTGGAGGCGGTGCGGGAGTACCAGCAGCACACTGGCGAGCAGATCCGGTATTACCAGGCCAGCTCCTCGGAAATGTTCGGCAAAGTGCAACAGATGCCGCAGACGGAGCTGACACCGTTCTATCCCCGGTCACCCTATGCCTGCGCCAAGGTCTTTGCCCACTATGCCACAATCAACTACCGGGAGGCGTATGACCTGCACGCCAGCTGCGGGATTCTCTTCAACCACGAGTCGCCGCGGCGGGGTGAGACGTTCGTCACCCGCAAGATCACGCGGGCGGTGGGTCGGATCAAGCTTGGTCTCCAGGAGAAGCTGTACCTGGGTAACCTCGAGGCAAAGCGCGATTGGGGGTATGCGCCGGACTACGTCGAGGCGATGTGGATGATGCTTCGACAAGACGAGCCGGACGACTATGTCATCGCCACCGGCAGAATGATCTCCGTGGGCGAGTTCTGTGAGATGGCGTTCGGCCACATGGATCTCGACTCCAAGGACTTCATCGAGATCGATCCGCGCTACTACCGGCCGACCGAGGTAGACGAGCTCGTCGGTGACGCGTCCAAGGCGAAACGCAAGCTGGGATGGAAGCCCAAGACCACGGTACAGGAAATGGCCAGGATGATGGTCGAGCACGACCTGGAGCTTGCCAGTAGGGAAAAGACACTTCGAGATGCCGGGCATGAGATTCCGGCTATCGTCGGACACGATCAGTAAGGCCGTGCGCCTCGCTGGCGGATACTTGCATCGAACCATCTCGTCGCCGCAGATCGCGCGTCCGGTCGCATGCACACAACAGATGCTGCTGTGGCCCACCGCGCTGGGCGGGTACTGGTTGACAGGCCTAAGCGGCACGGATATCGTCGTTTGCTGAGATGATTTCCTCGGTCGGCGTGGTGGTTTATGGAGCTGTGGCTCGGCCGGGTCGGCCAACCTCATTTCGCGGCAGCGCGACCCGTAGCGAGGTGCTCGGCAGTGTTGCCGCTGACCTCGGAATGCCGGTGTCGGAGCAGCACCTTTCCCCGCACCGCCTTAGGCTCGCATGAAGCTAGTAGAGACGCCCTTGGATGCGCGTGTCGAGCAGACAACCTTCCAGGTCGGCGACGCGCCCGCCTCCGAGGCCGACCGTGACGCGCTTCGCTCGATGCCTGGAGCATCGATCAATCGGCCGCCCAAGGGTTGGCCGGAGTTGCAACTACGCCGGCTCTGGGCGCACCGGGAGCTGATCTGGTTCCTCGGGATGCGCGATGTGCTTGTGCGCTACAAGCAGATGTTCCTGGGCGGTCTGTGGGCGGTGATGCAGCCGTTGGCCCAGATGGCGCTGTACGCGCTGGTGTTCGGGTACATCGCGAAGTTGAAGGCGGAGAACGATCTGCCGTACGGCGTCTTCATCTTTGCGGCCCTGGTTCCGTGGCAGTACTTCGCCAACTCGATGACCGGCGTGAGCATGAGCCTGGTCGGCAATCCGGGCCTGCTTCAGAAGATTGCGTTCCCGCGACTGGCCCTCCCGCTCTCATCACTCATCTCGCCGATCGTCGATCTGACGCTGGCGACGGGTGTCGTTGTCGTCATGGTCCTGTTCTACGGCCCTACTCCGTCGTGGCGGATCCTTCTGATCCCGGCCTTCTACCCGCTGGCGACGTTGACGGCGTTCGCCATCGGCCTCTGGTTGGCGGCAATCAACGTGCGATACCGAGACGTGCAACATCTGATCCCGTTCGCGATGCTATTCTGGTTCTTCATGACGCCCGTCGTCTATTCCAAGCAGTTAGTGCCGCATGGGGTGCTGAGGATTCTGCTCGAGCTGAACCCCATGCAGT
>JADFIM010000211.1 GCA_022566725.1 Planctomycetota bacterium | reverse complement strand
GTGGCCGAGGCGATGCTGGCCTGTGGAGGCGACGCCAGTGGCGCTCGGAGGCAAACGCGGCACCTAGCGGCCGCGGCGAAACAAACTGTCGGCCCACCGCCCCCCGCTTCACAGTAGATTCGTCCACGTCCGGGCCGGCTTATGGCCGATGCATCAGACATGCGAATCGGCGATCGTCACATTGGCCAGCGACACGAGCCGTATGTGATCGCCGAGATCGGCGTGAACCATGACGGCTCCGCCCAACGGGCGATGGAACTCGTTGATGTTGCACGCCAAGCCGGGGCGGACGCGGTCAAGCTCCAGTTCTTCGAGGCCCATCGGCTCCTGAGCGGCGCATCGCGGCTTGCCGAATACCAGAAGCGGGCGGGGGCCGGCGATCCACATGAAATGCTGCGCCGGTTGGAGCTTCCGATTGACGCACTGCGCCGTATCGCCGGCTACGCGGCCCAATGCGGATTGCATCCGATCGTGACTGTGTTCTCGGACGAAATGGTTGAGGCTGCAATGTCGGTCGAGTGGGCGGCGTTCAAGACCGCGTCCACCGACATCATCAATCGTCCTCTCCTGGACGCACTCGCCGCAACGGGGCGACCGATGCTCATCAGCACCGGAGCGGCAACGCTCAATGAACTCACACAAGCAGTCCAATGGCTCGGAGATCACTGCTTTGCGCTGTTGCAATGTGTAACCGCGTATCCCACCCCGGATGAATCGGCCCATCTCGCCGGTATGCGGGCGCTGCAAGCCGTTGCGTCCGTGCCCGTCGGCTACAGCGACCACACCACGTCGGTCGATACGGGAGCCCTGGCCGTTGCCGCGGGAGCGTGCATTCTCGAGAAGCACATCACGGATGACCGCAAGGCCAACGGGCCGGACCATGCCATGTCACTCGAACCCGATCAGTTCGAGCGGTACGTGCGCCTCGCGCGACGGGCGCATGCAATGTTGGGGCGCTCGTCCAAGCAGGTCATGCCAATCGAGCAAGAGGTCCGCCAGGCTTCTCGCCAGTCGATCGTTGCGACCCGCACGCTGAAATCCGGGCACGTCATTGCACGTCGCGATCTCACCATCAAACGTCCTGGAACCGGAATTGAACCCTGGCGGATCGACGAAGTCGTCGGCCGGCGACTCCGTCGCACCGTGGAGGTCGATTCGCCGATCGTCGAATCGGATCTGGAGGCCGTGAGCATCAATGATGCAGAGGATGTTGCACCGCTGGGGACGCTCACGTCGCGCGAAGGCTCGTAGGTCGGCTCATTTGCACGGACTCTACGTTGGGGCAGTGAGTGGAAAAGGGGATGTCGCAAAGGCGCACGATCGCGGTAGTGACGGGATCACGGGCGGAGTACGGCCTGCTGCGCCCGGTGATGCACGCGATTGCAGCTCATCCATCGCTCGAACTTCGCGTCATTGTTACCGGGACACACCTGCTAACGCCTTCACTCACGTCGAAGGAGGTTGCCTCTGATTTCGATGTTTCAGCCGAAATCACGATCCAGGCGCCCGGTGCTACCGGCCGGTTCGCCGATGCGGCGGCACTGGGCACAGCGATCCTCGGCTTGACCAAGTGGCTCCAAGAAAACACGCCGGACGTGGTCTTGGTGCTTGGTGATCGAATCGAAGCGTTCGCGGCGGCGGCGGCGGTGATTGGCGGGATTCATGTCGCACACATGCACGGCGGCGATCGTGCCGAGGGAATCGCCGATGAGGCGCTGCGCCACGCGATTACCAAGCTGGCCCACATCCACTTGCCTGCGACCGAACAGTCGGCCCAGCGGATCACGACCATGGGCGAAGATCCGAAGCGCATTCACATCGTGGGCTCCCCGGCAATTGACGGGCTTGATGAGATTCCGCCGTTATCCGACGACGCGTTCGAGGCGCTTGGCCGGCCGGAAATCCTCTTCATGCTCCACCCCCGCGGTCTGCCACTGCCCCAGGAGCGGAACCACGCAGAGGAACTGTTGGGAGCGTGCCTCCAGGCCGGGCGGGTGCTCGCAATGCATCCCAACCACGATCCCGGCCGTGAGGGGATTTGCGAAGCGATCAGGAAGGCTGCGTGCAGGGAATGCCCCCATCTCCCGCGGAACGATTTCATCGGACTGCTGCGCCGTATCAAGCTGCTGGTGGGCAACAGCAGTGCCGGGCTGATTGAGTGCGCGGCACTGGGGGTTCGCTGCATCAACGTGGGCACTCGGCAGGCCGGACGGGAGATTCCCGGCAATGTGATCGACATTCCCCTTCGTGGCGCGCAGCGTTACGAGGAGGCCATCAGGCACGGGCTCGCTAGGCCGCTGGGACGCATCGCCCATCCCTATGGGGACGGGCACGCAGGCGAACGGACCGCCGAACTACTGGCCGCGTTTGAGCACCGGGCCCACCCGTTGGCCAAGCGAAACACCTATTAGGCCCCCTTTTCGGCTCCGAGGGACCCGGCATTTCCCGGACGTTCGATCAAGTCCGCCGCTTGAGGGGTCGATGATCCCTGTCAGGCTCTGATACCAGGGGATGCTGCATGAGCGCGGTCACTAGCGAAGAACAAAAGGCGGTGGTGTCTCGGGCGATCGAGGGAATCAGCCATATCGCAACGCTTCCGGAGATCACGCTCAAAATCATCGAGTTGGTTGAAGACCCCACAAGCACCGCCCAGGATCTGCACAACGTGATCTCCAACGATCCGGCGCTGTGCAGCCGTATCCTGAAGGTGGTCAACTCGGCCTTCTATGGCCTGCCGAGGCAGATCGGGTCGATGAATCGGGCGATCGTGCTGCTGGGGCTCAACGCCGTGAAGAATATCGCCATCGCCGCAAGCCTGACGAAGCTGTTTCGAGGCGGCGAGCTGTGCCCGAGCTTCTCGGCCAGGAATCTGTGGATTCACTGTGTTGCCACCGCAGCGGGCAGCAAGCTGATCTGTGACGAGCTGAAGTTGGGCCTTTCCGACGAAGCGTTTCTTGCGGGGCTGATCCACGACATCGGGATCATGGTCGAGGTGCAAGCGATGCGCCACGAGCTGACCCAGGTCTTCGAAGAAATGACGTTCGACTCCGACGGCGCGCCGCAGTGTGACATGCGAGAGGTCGAACATCGCCTCCTCGGCGCCGATCACACCGCGTTCGGGGCCGGCCTGTGTGAGACCTGGAAATTCCCGAAGTCATTCGGCTATGTCACCCGCCACCACCACAATCCGAGCGAGCTACCCGAAGGGCACCGCATGCTCACCTCGATCGTCTACATGGCCGATCGCCTGTCGGGCCAGCTTGACTATGGATTCCGCACCGACCTGATGCATCTTGAAATCAGCTCTGCGGACCTCGACGCCCTGGGCCTCACCACCGAGCAGCTTGAGAGGGTCAAAGGCAGCCTCCCGCAAGCGTTCGAGGACATCGAAGCGACGTTTGCATAATCGGCGCCGCCGAGCATTGGCTTCGGTGCGCCGAGAAACCATTCGGCGGGCGCTGAATCCTACGCGGCGAGCGTCGCGCCTATCATTGGGCCAATGGCAGAAGCGATTCGAGTGAACTTCGGCCGGCCCATGCCGGTATTCCCTCTGCCGGACGCAGTTCTGCTGCCGCACTCGGTCCAGCCGCTGCACATTCTCGAACCGCGCTACAAGCAGATGGTCAGCCACTGCCTGGACGGGGCGGGCCAGATCGCGATGGCCAGCTTCGCGGGCGACGATTGGCGGACCCAATACCATGGCCTGCCGCCGCTTCGACCGGCGGTGTGTGTTGGCCAGGTCATCCGACACGAACCGCTTCCCGATGGCCGACACGACATTTGGCTCCAGGGGATCTGCCGGGCGAAAATTCTCAAAGTCATCGATCCTCAGGACGAGCGCCTCTATCGCCTAGTCAAGGTCGATCCACTCGAAGCGGTGAGCAACCAGCCGCCGCCAATGCTGGAGATTCGACAGGAGCTGCGCGATCTGTTGACGAGCCCCTGCCTCAGCCGGATGCGCTGTGTTGAGGGAGTGATGGAGTTGTTCGACCGCGATGATGTCTCGACGCATGCGCTGCTGGAGCTGATCGGATTCGCCCTGCTGCGCGACAGCGAATTGAGATACCAGTTGCTCGCCGAGGCCAACCCCGTGCGTCGCGCCGGGATCATCAAGCACGAACTGACCAGTCTCGACGATCTGGTCAGCCGTGCCGACCGCCAGCCCTATCGCAGCTGGCCGAAGGGAATGAGCTGGAACTGAGGAAGGCTGGGGCTTGAAGCTTGGGGCTTGAAGCGGCTGTCTCATCCGAGCCGGGCGGGAGCCCGGCGGCGAACGGTGTCCATGTAACGTTGCAGGTTCCTGCCGGGGCAGGCCGTTACGGCGCCCCACTCCTGATGGGTGAGGACCCGCTTGGGAGAGACGTCATACGCCTGCATCAACAGGCGGACGTGGCGCCATAGAGCCTCGAGCTGATCCGTGCTGGGGACCTGTTGATCGAGGTCCCCCAGCGCTACCACGCCGATGTTGCCGGGGTTGTGGTCCCTCACGTGAGCGCCCTGATAGCTCAACGGCCGACCCTCCCACACCCGGCCGGCCCGATCCACCACGAAGTGGTACCCGATATCACCCCAGCCCCGACCTCGGTGCCGCTGGCGGATCATCTCGATGCGGGCCGCCACCGCCCGCGGCTGCATTTCATAGAACGGGGACATCCCATCATGGTGGACCGTGATGTACTTGATAGCCGTCATCCGGTTCATCTGAGAAGCCACGG
>JADFIM010000034.1 GCA_022566725.1 Planctomycetota bacterium | reverse complement strand
GATCGATGACATCACGATCCTTCGCGGCAACCTGGTCTACGGCAACGTCTTCTCGATCAAAGCCTCGGACGACAACTACCTCGTCATCGAGTCCGAGTACACCACCCCCAGCCACGGCGGAGGCGGCGGCGGGCCCGAGGCTCCACAATACATCACCTTCGGCGAGGTCACCGACGTGCTCGTCACCGCCCACGCCCGCCCCCCCGGCGCGAGCGCCTTGCTGGTCGAAGTTGAGTCGCACGTGAGCAGCGGCACCGGGCTGATGTTCGTCGAATTGTGGGACTGGGACTGGAATCGCTACACCCTCGTCGGTTTCGCCCCGCTCTTTGGGGCAGATGTCCTGTTCCAATTCCCCGTCGACGGTGCGGCTCGATACATCAACCAATCGGACCAGCGGGTTCTCATTCGGGTTTGGACCCTCTCGCTAGGCGGAAACTCCCCGCCCGGCTTCGGGCTGCCCCCCAACTCCTATCGGGTGCACCATGATTTGATCAATCTGGGCGTATTCGAGGACTTCGGCGATATCTTTGAACCTAATCCGTAATGATCATCGCCTCGATCGCTTGCCGTTGATGAAGACCCCAAGGCTCCCTCGCAAGAGAGGGAGCTTTCTTCTTTGGCCGCTCACGCTGCCGCCAGCCCCCGGAGCGATGATTCCAAGAGCAGTGTGCGGCTACCTGCCGTTGGGTTCCTTGGGGCCGCAAGAGCCTGCGGGGCGAACATAGGTCATGCACACCCGATTGTCCGGCGGGGGAAAATCGACTTCGGTCATGTGCGCTCGCATCAACACGATACCTCGACCGCAGGGTATGCCGAGGTTCTCTTGCCTCGTCGGATCGGGTACAGCCTGTGGGTCAAAACCTACACCCTGATCTTCGATCTCGATCACCACCCAAGACCGGGCGATACGATACTCCAGCCTCACGGTCTTGCCCGGATCATTCCTGTTCCCGTGCTCCAACGCGTTGGCCAGCGCTTCGGCCATGGCCAGACGGACGGCGAAACGACTCGACCGGCCATAGCCGCGTCGCTCGATCATCTCCAGCACATTGCCCTGGGCTCGCTCGATCTCTTCGCGACGATTGCGCAGAACGAATCGGCCCTCAAGAACGTCGTGATCCGAAGTGCGCTCAATCATGCCGGCGCGAAGAGAGGCCCGGTGATGATGCGTCGCGTCTCTACGTGAAGCTGGCCAGCGCCTGCTCGGCACTGTCATGAATCTGGAAGAGCTTGTTGAGCTTGGTAATCACAAAGACCTCGTAGATCTGCGGATCGATGTTCGCCAGGCGCAGCTGGCCGTCTTTGCCTCGGATCTTGTTGTTGATAGTGATAAGGGTGCCCAGCGCCGCGGAGGAGAGGTGGTCAACGTTGTCGAAGCTGATCAACACCTTCGGCCGCAGCGTCATCTCCACCAGTTGGCTGATTTCTTCGCCGATCTGTTGAATGTTCGCCTCATCGAGAATGTTGCGATCGACAAACTCGATGCGCATCACACCCTCTTGCTCAAGCACGCGGATACGGGAAGCTGCGGAAGTCATAGCGAGACCCCTTTTCGGGGCGAACCCACTGTTAGCCTACTCGCGGGGGCCGCCCAACGCAACACAGGGCCATAACGCTCGCTCGACGGGCGAAAAAGGGGTGCCCGCCCGTCAAAAAGCGCCCGCCCCTTTCATGCTCCAAAATGTGTGCTGGCTGCAGCGCCCTAGCGCAGATACGCGGCCGCCCCGCCCAACGAGTCCGACAGGCCGGGGAACAGCAAGTCCTCGTTCTCCTGCTGGATGATGATCTCCGGGCGAATGAGTATCAGCAGCGTCTCTTCGGTCTTGGACGTGAGGCGGTTCGTAAAGAACCGATTGATGAAGGGGATCTTAGACAGCACCGGTACGCCGGTCTCGACCTCGACCTCTTTAACCAGCCGCTGACCGCCCAGCAGGACGGTGCCCTTGTCGGGAACGGAGACCGTGGTCTGCACCAGCGACACCTCGACCTCAGGGAGCTCCTGAACCGCGAGGAAGGTGGCGCCCGCGCCGCCACCGAGCCCGCCGGCGCCGACCGCGCCTTGGACCGCCAGCTCCCGGATGCCGAGGATCTCAGAGAGGCTGACGATGACGGTCATGGTCACGTAGCGGCGATCTGCGGAGATCACTCCCTCCACATCGAGCACGACGCCTTCAGAGACGACCCCGGGGATCGGCAGGAACACCCCTACGGCGTCACCGGTGAGCGCGGTCAGGGCCGAGATGAACGCGACCTGTCTGGCCACCGCCACCCACGCCCGCTGCCCGTTGAAGAAGGTCAATCGCGGGGCCGTGAGCACCACCGACCGCTTGTCCGCCTGGGTGGCTTCGATCAGCAGGTCCACTTGAACATCGTCGAGAAATTGGATGCTCAGCGCCAGTGCGGGGTTCAACACAGCGAGCGCCGCGGTCCCTTCGAGGTCGGCAATCTGCCCCAGCAGGCCGATTGAGTCCTGCACGAACCCGATTGGTGGGAAACCTTGCGTGGATTGGATCGGCGCGGTCGGGCCGATGATGACGGTGTCGCCAATGCCATCGGGAGGGTCGGAGGTATCGGGCGGAAGGAAAATGGACGGGGGGATAGGGATGTACGGGTCCAGCAATTGACCGTCGGGACCGAAGAAATCGCTGAGACGAGCCTGCGGATTGATCCCCAACTGCCGTTGGCGCAACGTGTTGTTGGTGTTGAAGTAGAGGTCAAGATCGACGCCGATCTGTTCAAACCAGTCGGCGCTGACGGTCAGGAACCGGGATTCGACGTTGATCTGAAGGGCGCGGATCTCGCGAAGCTGACTCAGCAGGCCCTCGATCGTGCGATGACTTCGCAGGGTGTTGGTGATGATGAGATTGCCGTTGAGCTCCTGGAGGCTGCCGGTGTCTCCGCCGAGGTCGCGCCACCCGTCGGGATCGATGTTGTCCTGGATGATGTCGATGATCTGTCCGACGAGCTCCTGTCGAGTGAGCCGAGGGGGCTCGTCGCCGGGCGGCGAAAAGATGGAGCCCCCACCTCCACCTCCGCCTCCGCCACCTCCGCGTCCCCCGCCTCCTCCGCCGCCGAAGCCTCCGCCTCCTGCCCCGCCGCCTCCGAAGCCCCCTCCGCCTCCGCCCTGGTTCAGCGCGGTAGCCAGGTTGAGCTCCGGTGCGTTGCCGAAGTAGGGAACCTCAAACAACAGGTCGCGGATGTCGTAGACGAGGGTGTGCGTGCGTGTGCGTAACTTCTCCTCGCTGGAGATGGTGAGAATCCCATCCTGGATGGACCATTGTGGCCGATCAAGATCGTCGCCGGCCTGCTCCAGTATTCGCTCCAAGGCCGTGGCCACAGCAACATCATTCAGCTGAAGGGTGATCTCATCGGACGGGTCCACGCCGATGAAGTCCAGCGCCTTCCAATCCACGTAGATGTCGACCCCGGTGACCTGGCTGAGGAAGCTGATCACCTGGTCGAAGCTGTTGCGACTGAAATCGACGGGAATCCTGGTTTGGCTGAGGATCTGGGCCACCCGTTGATTCGCCGGGGACTCACCGAAGCCGGCCTCGTGCGTGCGGCGCAGGCTCAGCTGGGCCCAATCCTCGGGGTACTGCATGACGCCTGTGGTGGAGCGCTCGCCGGGGCCTGAGACGTTGGGCTGTGGGGGGACCATCGCCCGCTGCCCGTCGAGGGACAGCACAGCGTATCCGGGGTCCTTCCTGCGCTGCAATTCGGCGTATTCGCGGTACAGCATCGTGTTGCGAATAGTGTCGCGCAGCACCAGCGCGGCCGGGTTGTATTCGTCGATGAACAGAATCTCGTCAACGACCTGGAGGGCCTCGTCGTATTTGAGCTCCAGCTGCAACTGCCTGACCCGCAGGAGGTTCTCTGTGATGATGCTCCGTCGCTGCTGGCCCTCACGGATCCGAGCCTCCTTCTGAGCGCGGTCCGCTTCGAGACGAATGCGATGATCCTCCGCAAGCCGGGCGTCCGTCCGCCTGACGTCGATCTCCACCAGAAGATTCTCGGCCTGGCGGTTGCGCTCGTTGTGCTCGCGATCGCTGAAGAGGTTGCGGACGCGACGGAGCCTGATCTGGGCGGTAAGGACCTCGCGCTCGGCCCCGGCGAAATCCTGCTGAGCCAGCAGCTCGCCGGCCCGCCGAAGAGCCACGTCGAACTCTTCCCGGGCCCGACCCAGCTGGACCTGTCGTTCCTGATCCACATCCCCGATGGCGGAGGCCTCGTCGAGCTGCGCCTGGGCCTGCCTCAGCCCCGCGAGCGCATCTTCGTTGCCGGGCAAATACCGCAGGGCGGTCTCGAAGGCGTCGATCGCTCTCTGCCAGCGATGAGCCCCCATGTACACGCGCGCCTCGGCCAGGGCCGCTTCGCCCCGGGCCTGATTCAGCAACACCTCCTCATCCGGCTGGTCCTGCCCGGCCACAACCAGCCCAAACGAGGTCTCGGGTGCCCCACCGAAAACGATGCCTAAGCCAACCGCCGAGGCTGCCACCAAACGTCGTGTCCCAAACAGCTTCATCCCTACCTCCCAGACCGCCCGGCCGGGCGTTGGCCGCAGCGCTTGCACCCATTGCCAGCAGGGTGGACGGACACCGCCACGGCGCGGCCCGAGCCCGCTATTTATCGCCCGCCGATTGCACTGAACGCCACGCACAAGCGTACTTCGGGCCTAGATGGTACGCAATCACCGAAGTCGCGGTTGCGGCCGATGCTCATGCCGGTTGTCAGCCGGCGGTCACCATCGGCGGTGCGGACTGGGCCCGGCGCATGGACTCAGCGTCGATCGGCTGACGCGTCCGCATGAGGTCGACGAAGCAGTCAAACAGGTAGGTCGCGTCGTGCGGCCCCGGCGATGCTTCGGGGTGGTATTGCACGCTGAAGATCGGCCGCGAGCGGTGCCGGAATCCGGCCAGCGTCCCATCGTTGAGGTGAACATGGGTAACCTCGCAGTCGATTCCCGCCAGCGAGTCCACATCGACGCAGAACCCGTGATTCTGGCTGGTGATCTCCACCCGCCCGGTCAGCAGGTTCCGCACCGGCTGATTCGCCCCGCGATGACCGAACTTCAGCTTGAAGGTCCTGGCTCCCAAGGCCAGGGCGAGCAGTTGATGCCCCAGGCAAACGCCCAGGGTCGGAAACTCGCCCGCCACCGCTCGAAGCACCGCGATGGTCTCTTGGACCGCTTCAGGGTCACCCGGACCGTTGGAGACGAGCAACCCATCGGGATGCAGTTCGCGAATCTGCGCGGCGCTAAGATCGTGCGGGGCCGCAGTCACCTCGCATCCGCGATCAACCAGGCTCCTATAAATATTGCGCTTGGCCCCACAATCCAGGGCAAGCACTCGAAGCGGCCGTTCGCCATCCGATCGTTTCGTCGGCGCGGGCCGCCGAGAACCCAGTCCCTCGGTCCACTGTGACGTTGTCTGGCGGCTCACCTGAGGCACAAGGTTCTGCCCGGCCATCAGCGGGCTGCCGCGGGCCAGGTTAACAAGCTCGGCGTCACTGGCGGAGCTGTCACAACTGACAACGCCGCGCATCGCGCCTTGCGTGCGAATGCGCCGCACCAGCGCGCGTGTGTCCACGCCCTGCAAGCCAAGCACCCCGGCGTCGGCCAACCACGACGACAGGTCCGCCACCGCGCGATGGTTCGAGTGCAGCCGGGCCAGTTCGCGCACGACGAACCCCGCCACCTGCGGGCGCGACGATTCGACATCCTCGGGGCACACACCGTAGTTGCCGATCATCGGAGCGGTCATCACCAGGATCTGCCCGGCGTAGCTCGGATCGCTCAGCGCCTCCTGGTAGCCGCACATGGCCGTGTTGAACACGACCTCCCCGGTGGCGTTCAGCGGCTCGGCGCACGCCCCGAACGCCCGGCCGACGAACACCGTGCCGTCTTCCAAAGCAAGCCGGGCAGTCGGTGGATCGGCTGACATGTCGCTGATGATACGCCGTCTCGCCGCCAGCGGTTTAGCCCCGGCCGCCAGGCCGCGGGCCATAGCTCACCCCCAGACCATGCAAGAATGCCTCGCTCCGAAGCACCGGACGGCAATCCGGTGCCAGGTCCAAACTGTAACGTCACCCGCCACGGGGACTCGGCGGCTCGCTGGTACTGCCCAACACGAGCGCTGCGGGGTATCGCCCTACACTGTGATTGATGGCGACCCTGTTCGAGCATGAAGTTGCAGTGGGTTACGCCCGCGTGGCGGTGGAGCGCGGCGTGGATCGCTTCCCGGAGGGTCTCACCTACGCGATTCCCGAAGCCCTTGGCGATCTCGCGGTGGGCGAGCGGGTCATCGTGCCGCTGGGACGAGGAAACATACCCACGGCTGGGTATGTCATTGAACGCTGCGATGTGACCGATCTCGACCCGCAGACGATCAAGCCGATCGTCCGGCGCGACCACACAGGTCCGGCGCTACCCGGCCAATTGCTGGCCCTGGCCAGATGGATCAGCAGCTACTACTGCTCGCCGATGGGGATGACGCTGGCAGCGATGGTCCCCGCCGCGGTCAAACGGCGGGTCGGCATGGTCAGCCGTACGATGATCGACCTGGCGGGGTCTGATGGGCCGAGGGCCAAACTATCGCCGAAGCAGAGGCAGGTGGTGGACGTGCTCTGGGCTCTCGCGCCGGACAAGCGTCCTGTGGAGCTGCGGGCGCTGGCTAGGCTGGCCGGCCTGGGCACAACCTCCCCGATCACACGCCTCGTTGACCGCAGCGTGCTCGTAGCCAGCACGCGTAGCGCGATCGAAGCGGCGTGGGTGCAGCAGGCGGTCGATACCACGGTCCCGCAAGCGCTCACCGGCCCCCAAGAAGCCATCATCGAGCGGATCGGCGATGCGCTCAATGGTGGGTTCTCGGCTCATCTGCTGTTCGGTGTGACCGCTTCGGGCAAGACGGAGGTGTACATTCGGCTCATCGAACGAGTCGTCGCCGCGGGAAAGGTCGCCCTGATGTTGGTGCCGGAGATCGCCCTGACTCCTCAGACCGGGGGGCGATTGATCGGGCGATTTCCCAACCATCGGGTCGCGGTTCTGCACTCCGGGCTGGCCGCGGCCCAACGCCACCAGCAATGGGCGCTGGTCGCGGACGGCACCATCGACATCGTGTTGGGGGCTCGCTCAGCGGTCTTTGCGCCCATTGGCGACGGCCGGCTTGGGATTGTCATCGTCGATGAAGAGCACGACAGCTCCTACAAACAGGATCAATTACCGCGCTACCACGGCCGGGACGTGGCCATCCGCCGGGCTCAACTGGCCGACTGCCCCGTGCTGCTGGGCAGCGCCACCCCATCCCTGGAAAGCTGGCACAACGCCGCGGCCAACGGCAGCTACATGCTCCACCGCCTCAACGAGCGAGTACCAGGCATGTGCCAGCCGAAGGTGCAGATCGTTGACTTCGTCGAGGAGCGCAAGAAGCGCCGTGACCACCGCGTACATTTGCTAGGCCCGCAACTGGAGACCGCGATCGGGCGAACCCTTGACCGCGGCGGCCAGGTATTGCTGCTGCTGAATCGTCGCGGCTGGGCCAACTACATCGCCTGCCGCGATCATCGTTGCGGCTGGATGCTGGGCTGCGACTATTGTGACACAACCGTGGTCTACCACCTCGATCGGCTCCGCCGCGGCGGACGCACCGGCGGCTTCGTGCGGTGCCACCATTGCGAGGCCGAACAGCGCCTGCCCGAGACCTGTCCGGTCTGCGGCAATCGAATCAGCACCTTCGGCCTGGGCACGCAGCGCGTCGAAGAGGAGTTGGCCCGCAAGTTCGGACAGTTGGTCGAGGGCGAGACGATGCTTCGCGTGGACTCCGACTCCATGCACGGAGCGCGAGACTTTCACGATGCGCTACGACGATTCGGCTCCGGCGAGCTTCGCCTGCTGCTAGGCACGCAGATGATCGCCAAGGGGCTGGATTTCCCCGAGGTCCAACTGGTGGGCGTCATCAATGCGGACACCGCGATCCACCTGCCGGACTTCCGGGCGACCGAACGGACATTCCAACTGGTCAGCCAAGTGGCCGGGCGGTGCGGTCGCAGCGCGACGCCGGGCCGAGTGATCGTGCAGACCTTCCAGCCGCAGGCGGAGGCAATCCGCCTGGCCGCGAGTCATGATTACGAAGCCTTCGCCGCCGGCGAGCTGGCCGGCCGTAAGCGTTGCCGGCTGCCGCCGTTTACCCGCATGGTGAGGATTGTGGCGCGTGATTCCGATTTCACGCGCTGCGTGAGCACGGCCCGGCGGCTCGACGGACGGCTGCGCGCACTGGCCGACGAGTCAATACGTGTCCGCGGCCCCGCTCCATGCCCGATCGCACGGATCGCCGGCAAACACCGTCAGCAGATCGAGCTGCTGGCCGAGACGCCGCAGCCCTTGCAACGGCTTCTCGCCGCAGCCCGCAACGAGGGACTCATCAAGCCCGGAGCGTCGATGGTGGTCGATGTGGATCCCATCTCCCTGCTCTGATCAACCCGAAGGACTCACCGCAGAGCCGCGGATGAATCTCCGCTGGCATACTTCGGGGCCTCAACTGCCGGTCGTACTTGGCCGATAACTCAGTCCCAATTGCCTAGAATACCAGGAGCGCCGAGCGCGCAAGGGCCCTTGGGCCCTCGCCGTGCCCTCGGCACCCGGGCTCGCACCCCCACGGCCTTCTCGACGAGGCGAAGAGAGGCGAAACTCGACCAATGACCACCCCACGAGCAGAGCTTTCGGTCAACGGATGGAACGGCGAATACCTCGACGGGCTGTACGAACGCTGGTCGACTGATCCGAACGCCGTCGATGAGCCGTGGCGGCAGTTCTTCGAGGGTTTCGATCTGGGCGCGAGGCGAGTCACAGGCGACGGCGAGCTTGCCCCTGCGGCCGGGTCCGCCCTGGAGATCGCCCACACCAAGCAAGGCCAGGTCGATGATCTGATCTATCACTACCGCGACATCGGTCATCTGGCCGCCACGCTGGATCCTCTGGGCCGCGAGCGATCGGCTCGCCCGCAACTGGCGCTTGAATCATTTCGGCTGGCGGAACAGGACCTCGATCAGTCGCTTGATCCGGGTGATCTGCCACTGGACAACCCGGCGACACTACGCGCTATTCTCCAACTGCTTCAGGACACCTACTGCCGCAGAATCGGCGCCGAATTCATGCACATACAAGACCCCCAGCAGCGGCGCTGGCTGCAGCAGCGGATGGAAACGGTGCGCGGCCGACCGGGCATGACGCACGAACAAAAGATGCGCATCCTTCGCGAGCTTTCCGAAGCCGATGCGTTCGAGAACTTCGTTCACACCCGCTATACCGGAGCGAAGCGGTTCGGCATCGATGGTGGTGAGTCGGTCATCCCCTTGCTCGATGAGATCATCGAGCAGGGCCCGGTCAACGATGTGAAGGAGTTCACCATCGGCATGACCCACCGCGGCCGGCTCAACGTGCTGGTGAACATCCTGCACAAGACGTACGACCAGATCTTCACCGAGTTTTCCGAAGCGTGGACGGAGGATTTCATTGCCGGCGGCGGCGATGTGAAGTATCACCGCGGCTACAGCAGCGATCACATCACCGAATCGGGAGATACGATTCGCCTGACGCTCTCGCCCAACCCATCTCACCTGGAGTTCGTGGGGCCGGTGGTGCTGGGGCGGGCACGCGCCAAGCAGCGCCTCCGCAACGATAGCGAGCGACGACAGTGCGTGCCGATCCTGATCCATGGCGACGCCTCATTCCCCGCTCAGGGCGTCGTGGCCGAGTGCCTGAACATGGTCCGTCTCGACGGCTACACCGTCGGCGGAGCGATCCACATCATCATCAACAATCAGATCGGCTTTACGACCAACCCCAACGACGCCCATAGCGGGACCTACTGCACCGACATCGCCAAGATGACCGAAGCCCCAATCCTGCACGTCAACGGCGACGATCCGGAGGCGTGCGTCTTTGCCGCCAAGCTGGCGCTGGAGTATCGCCAGGCCTTCAAGAACGATGTAGTCATCGACCTGTGGTGCTATCGCAGGTACGGTCACAACGAGGGCGATGAGCCGAATTTCACTCAGCCGGCAATGTACGCAAGGATCAGGAAGCAGCAGCCGGTGCTGCAAAGATACGTCGAGCAACTCATCGACCAGGGCGCGATCACGCGCGATCAGTTCGATACTCTCTATGACAAGCTCAAGGGTGAGCTCGACGCCGCCCAGACCCGCACCAAGGAGACGCCGGTCAAGCCCACGGTGAAAGCGTTCGGCTCGGTGTGGGCGGGCGTGGCAGAAAAGTACTCGTCCGCCCAGGTGCAAACTTCGGTCTCCAAAGAGCGGCTCAACGCGGTCGCCCGTGCTCTCGGATCAGTCCCGGACGGGTTTGTCCCGCACCGGAAGCTGAACAAGCTGCTTGCGTACCGGCGCGAGGCCGTGGCGAAGAATCTGCCGCTGGACTGGGCGATGGGTGAGCTGTTGGCCTACGGAACCCTATTGCAGGACAACCATGCCGTTCGGCTGACCGGCCAGGACGTCGAGCGCGGCACGTTCAGCCATCGCCATGCCGTGCTGCAGGATCAGGCCACGACCGGGGAGGCATACGACGCGCTCAACCACATCCAGCCTGAACAGGCGCGGTTCTGCATCCACAACAGCCCGCTCACTGAGTCGGCCTGCGTGGGCTTCGAGTACGGCTATTCGCTGGGCGATCCGCAGATGCTGGTGATCTGGGAGGCGCAGTTCGGCGATTTTGCCAACGGTGCTCAGGTCTATTTCGATCAGTTCATCGCCTCTGCTGAAGTGAAGTGGCAGCGCTACAGCGGGTTGACCCTGTTCCTACCGCACGGATATGAAGGCCAGGGTCCGGAGCACTCGTCCGCCCGGCCGGAGCGGTTCCTGCAATTGTGCGCCGGCAACAACATGCAGGTGATCAACCCCACCACCCCGGCCCAGATGTTCCACGTGCTTCGCCGGCAGATGAAGCGGAACTTCCGCAAACCGCTGATCATCCTGACGCCTAAGAGCCTGCTGCGGCACCCGAAAGCCGTCAGTAGCGTGGACGAGTTGGTCGCCGGGCGGTTCCACCTGGTGTTGGACGATCCGCAGGTCTCCGATGCCAAGGCGATCTCCCGTGTTGTGCTGTGCTGCGGCAAGGTCTACTACGACCTGGTTGCACATCGAGAGAGGGTGGGCTGCGATGATGTGGCGGTGGTACGTATCGAGCAGCTCTACCCCCTGCCTGAGCAAGAGCTGAACGCCATTCTGGATCGCTACGGTTCGGCTGGGGAATTCATCTGGGTCCAAGAGGAGCCGAAGAACATGGGCGCGTACCGGTTCCTGAAGACGACGCTGCTGGAACGCCTCGATCTCGATCTTTCATACGTGGGCCGAGACGAACACGCCTCGCCCGCGGTCGCGTCGGCCAAAATGCACCTTCAGGAGCAGGAGAAGATCATGATTACCGCCATCGGTTTGGCCGACACTGAGGGTGATTCCCACATTGCCGAGACCGGCCACAACATCGTTGACGGAGCCGGGCTGTCCGACCGAGCCGGACTGTCCTCGGCCCCCACCGGCCCGGGGACGAGCCGGCTCTGACGCCCCTTTCCCAGGATCGCATCTTCCCATGCCTGTCCAGATCACCATCCCCAGCCCCGGCGAGTCCATCACCGATGTGGTGGTCGGTCCGTGGCACAAAGCGTCAGGCGAATGGGTCCAGAAGGATGAGATCATCGTCGAGATCGAATCGGACAAGGTCACGCTGGAAATCCCGGCTCCCGAATCAGGCCTGCTGCATAGGGTTGCCGAGGACGGCGCCGAAATGACGGTCGGCGACGTGATCGGCAGCATCGAGCCGGCGGCCCAACGCCCGACTGCCGAGACGGTTCAACCAGTGACCGCCGCTCAATCCAACGCAGCGCCGGCGCCTTCGGCCCCAACCGGCGATGGCGAAAGCAAAGCGACGTCCGTCGCCCGAAAGTTGGCTGCGGACAGAGGCGTGGACCTGGCTCACCTCGCGGGCACCGGATCCTCCGGCCGAATCACCAAGTCCGATGTCCTCGCCGCAGCTGCGCCCCAAGCCGGACCTGATCCGACGCGGCGGACCTCGGCGGACGAGGAAGGTCCGGATCCTTCCCACTCCTTATCGCCGACTCCCGCCGCCGCGCCCGGCGATCGGGCCGTTCGCCGCCAGCGCATGAGCAAGTTACGCCGGCGCGTCGCTGAGCGGTTGGTGGCCGCCCAGCACACCGCGGCCATGCTCACCACCTTCAACGAAGCGGACATGAGCGGGGTCATCCGCCTGCGAAAGCAGCACAAGGAAGAGTTCCTCCAGAAGCACGGCGTCGGTCTGGGATTCATGTCGTTCTTTGTCAAGGCGTGTGTATCAGCCTTACGGCAGTTCCCGCGCGTCAACGCCTACATCGTCGGCGATGAGATCGAATACCACGACTACGTGGACATCTCAATTGCGGTCGGCACCGAGAAGGGCCTGGTCGTGCCCGTGATCCGCAACGCTGAGGCGATGTCGTTCGCTGATATTGAAAAGACCATCCTCGATCTTGCAACCCGTGCGCGCGAGAGCAAGCTGGCGTTGGAGGAAATGACCGGCGGCACGTTCACGATCTCCAACGGCGGCGTCTACGGGTCGATGCTCTCCACGCCCATCCTCAACCCGCCGCAGTCCGGCATCCTCGGCATGCACAACATCACCAACCGCCCCGTCGAGGACCCCGGCACCCCCGGCCAGGTCGTCCTCCGCCCGATGATGTATCTCGCGCTCAGCTACGATCACCGCATCGTGGACGGCGCCGAAGCTGTCGGTTTCCTCGTGCATGTGAAGAACTGCATCGAGAACCCCCAGCGCATGATGCTGGGGTTGTGACTCGAACCTCGCCCACATAGCCCCCGGCTTGCCGGGGGCCAATGATCCGCAACCCGCACACGATTCGATGAACGAAGCCCACGGACTCGAGTCCGTGGGCGTCTTGCTCTTGAAACCGCTGGGTTCTCGGTATGTCGTGGCGGCGCTCAGCGTGCCGGTCCGCACGGCGCGAAGGCTATGGCGAGAATCCACCGCCGGCTGCACCGCCGACGATGGCCACCATGATGATAATGAAGTACCCGCAGCCGCACAGTGTCATAATGGCTCCGAGAATCAGCCCGATGATGCTGCACACGTAGCCGGCCTGGGCGATCCCGGCATTCGCGTAGATGCCTGGATTCATCGCGGCGGTCTGTTTGGCCGCACGTGACTTCTGCAAGCCGAGGAACCCGAGAATCAGTCCGACGATGGGCGCACTGAACACGATGCTGCAAATGCCCAGCACCAGACCGGCCGTGGCGCCCGGCAACTCCGGCAGAGGACCGATGGGCCCCGGCGCTTGCGGAGGGGTTGGAATCTGCGTCATCAAGAAAGTCTCCTTCGAACTGTATGGGCCGCTGAGCGAACCGTTTCCGCCCGGCATTATCGCCGGCGCATCAGGTCCGCACAACGGACCCTACAGAACTACCCCGTCCTCACTCATCGAGCGACTGCTCAATTTCGTTGAATCTTTGTCGCAACTCGTTCGGTAGCCCGCTCTTCATGGAATCATCTATGAGACCGACGCGGAGAAGGTCCTCAATGTGCACCTGGTCGATCCTCCGGTAGGATGTAAGCTTCATCCGCACCAGAGCGGGCAGATCCAGCACGAGGAATCCCTGTGAATCACGCTCCGCCTCGTCTACAGAGGGGGCGGGACAAACATAACCAGGCCGAACCAGTTGATCCGCCCAAACCAGATAGACGCCGCAACGCACACTCGGCTCTTGCGGATCAACGAACAATGTGACTCCCAGGATCTCGTCGCGCATAAAGCCCAGGCCTTGCATCACCTGGGCGATGCGAGCCAGCTCGCTTTGCTCGACCAATAGATCAACGTCCTTCGTTGCGCGTGTCGCGCCGGGATCGACGCTGGCGACCCAGGCGGCCACCGCGTTGCCGCCGATGACGGCGTACTTGATGCCAGCCGCATCGAGAGCGGACGTCACCCGCGTCAGGAGTTTCTCGACGCGATCTACGGCCATCACGTAGGCTCGGAAGTTCGTGCTCCGCATAGATTCGCGATCGTCATCCCCGTTGGCTCGCACACCGGGCCCTAGGGTATCGACGCGTCCCAAAGGTAATAAAAGCCAGGTGAAACGAAGGGGTGGTCGGCCACGTTCAGCTGAAAGAGATTGATCTCGGTTGTGGCGGTGGAAGGGACCTGCGAATAGGCACTGCCAACATGTTCGAGCAGGCGATGGTACTTGACGAGCTTCGCCTTCGCCACGCCGGCCCGAGCCTTGGCGGCCTCAAACGCATCGCGCAGGCTACCGAGGCGATCAATCAACCCGACCTCAGCAGCCTTGCGGCCCGTGACCACTCGCCCGTCGCTGATCCACGCGAGATCATCTTGAGCGAGATCGGGACGGTTCTCGACCACAACCGCGAGGAAGTTGTCGTAGAACTCATCGACCAGGCCTTGCAGCAGCGCCCGGTGCTCCGGCGGCATCGGCTCGAACGGAGATCCCGCCGCCTTGTTGGGGCCGGAGGTGATCGCATCGGCGCGGATGCCGATCTTACCCATGCCTTGGGAGAAGTTGAAGGTCTGAATGATGACGCCGATGGACCCGGTGATGGTGGTGGGATGGGCGATGATCTCATCGCCGCCACACGCCAGGTAGTATCCGCCGGACGCCGCCACGTCACCCATGAGGATCACAACCGGCTTGCTCGTTCGCTGCTTGAAGTCCTTCAGCTCGCGGTAGAGCACGTCGGTGGCGGTGACAGCTCCGCCGGGCGAATTGATGCGAACAATAATCGCCTTGACGCGTCGATCGGCCTCGGCCCTTCGCAACGACTCGACAAACCGCGCCACCGGGTTTTCGCCGGGTCGTAGAAACCGGCGAGGTTCGGCGTCAACGATCAAACCCCTGATGTCTATTAGCGCAATCTTTGCTGCCGACCACCCTGCACCATCGTCTCGCAGCACCTCCGTCTCGGTCAGCTCATCGACCGCGGGCACAGCATCGATGACGAACCGCAGCCGCGCGCACCCTGCCACAGCTGTCACCAAGAGGACCAGTGCCGCAAATCGCGCAAACATTGTGCAGCTCCTTTGCGTCCGAATAATCAGCTTCGGCGCCGGCTGTGCCATGAATAACCCTATCACGAGACGCGCGGGTCCGCGAGTGAGCGGCTAAACTCAGCGCCTCCATGCCTGTGCACAACGATGCCCAACACATCCCGGTCCTGCTGGCCGAGACCATGCGGCTGCTCGATCTGAGCCCGGGTGAGATCGTCGTGGACTGTACGGTCGGGCAGGGCGGCCACAGCCTAGCCCTGGCTGAGGCAGTCAAGCCCGATGGCAGAGTTATCGGATTCGACGTCGATCCCGCCCAACTTGAGTTTTCCTGCCAGCGGGTCCGGCAGGCGTCAGGGCGGTTCGAACCGATCCATGCCAACTTCGTTGAGGCCCCCCGGCGCCTCGAGGTGCTCGGCCTGCGTGCGGATGCGGTCCTGGCTGACCTGGGATACAGCTCCCAGCAGATGGACGACCCTCGACGCGGCTTCAGCTTTTCCGCCGACAGCCCGTTAGACATGCGCTACGACCCCCACGGACCGCTCACCGCGGCGGACCTCATCGCATCGCTGACCGAACGGGAGCTGGCGGACGTCATCGCCCGCTACGGCGAGGACCCCCTGGCCCGAAAGATCGCCCGAAAACTTGCACAAACTCGACAACGGGAGCCGATTCGTTCTACCGCACAGCTTGCACGAGTGGTCCAGGAGGCTTACGGCTCACGGGCCCGCCGGTCGCGGATGCATCCAGCCACGCGGACCTTCATGGCCTTTCGAATCGCGGTCAACGATGAGTTGGCCGCCCTTGGCTCACTCCTTGAGCAGGTTCTTGAAGGTGCCGGGAAGGTCAACGAAGGAGGCTGGCTGAATCGGGGCGCGCGAGTGGCGGTCATCAGCTTTCACAGCCTCGAAGACCGCTTGGTCAAGCGAGCCTTTGCCGAGCTGGCCCAGCGAGGCCACGCCGCGCGACTCACGAAGCGGCCGATCACCGCGACCGCAAGCGAGATCGCCGCCAACCCTCGGTCGCGCTCGGCTAAACTACGGGTTGTCAAGGTTGACGGCCCGGCCACCCAGGATGCCGCGCCTGACGGTGCCCGAGCCGCCGACGCAGCGACGCAGCATGGACGCTTCACCATATGACACGTGAAAACAAAGTGGCCCTGGTGGTTGGGTTCGGCCTGATCCTCTTGGTCGGAATTCTCATTTCCGATCATCTTTCCGACGCCCGAACTCAAGAGCCCGCCAACCTCATTCCGCGCAGCGCCCTGACTGAAACCCCGACACCCCACCTCGGGCCGGAACTGATTGACTTGCAGATCAACAGCGACGTCTTGGGCCCCCCACGAAGAAGTGAACCGTCGCAGGGGCCGCCAGCGGTCACAACCACTCAATTCCCGAGCCCAACCGCGAACGCCCCGCAACAGCGCGAATCTCGCAACGACGCTCCCATTATTCTCATGCCTACCCTTGAGGAAGCAACACCGCCCGCAGTCGGGCCGACCTCGAATCAGACGGGCGAGGTTTCCATCACATTCCACATGGTACGACCGGGCGAATCGCTGTCATCAATCTGCCACCAGTACTACGGAGAGGTTCTGGGGGTGTCAGAACTCGCACGATTCAACAACATTGCGGACCCTGACATCGTTCGAGCCGGCCGAAAACTGCGCATCCCCAAGGCCGACGCCCTGGCTGGCGACGACCCAAGCGACCCCGCCGCCCCCCCCAGGGCGATCAGTCCAGCCGGGGTGAACACCTTGAGCACCCTGGCGCCGACGGCAAACAGCACCACCTCGGCCATCACCCACAAACGCGGGGCCATCAAGGCTATCTATCGAGCGTTGTCCGCCGAAGCCAAAGGTGCTGAAGGGCTGGATGCGAGCGCGACCATTACAGACGAGCTCCACGTTTGGGATGACCAAGCATTCTATGATGCGCTGGTCTATG
>JADFIM010000210.1 GCA_022566725.1 Planctomycetota bacterium | reverse complement strand
GCTGGTTGCTCTTCTGGAGGCGCAACCAGAGGAGAAGAGGAAGCGATGAGCGATGAGTGATGAGTGATGAGTGATGAGCGATGAGTGATGAGTGATGCGCCAAAGCCCAGGGAACGCTTTCCCTGGGCTTTTTGTCTTCGTTTTCGTTGGGAGGCGAGAGCGTGGGTATGCGGGGTCTGCCGCGGCGACACGCCACGGCTCGCCCTTTGGGTGGCAAAGAGCGTGGGTTGACCGCGCTCCCGGGGATATTGCGGGGGTAACAGGGAAATCGTTGACGACTACTCTGTGCTATACTTCAGCCCAGGCAGGCGAAGGCCTGGGCTCGCACCGCCTCCTGGGTGGTGGATTTGCGATATGCTGGGCTGGCGGATGCCGGGAAGTTTGATTCTCGCACCTGCGCAATGACGCCAATACACGCCCTTTTCGGGGTAGGTTTCCGTCGCCGGGTGTCGAGGCACCGGCGCAATGTAGAGCTGATCGTTTCGATCGGCTGAGTGAAGCACAATCAAATCGGCAGGCCGCGTACAACGACGCGGTTGATGCCCACACGGAGAAGATGATGTCCGACAGGAAGTTTGAATTCGGCGACCGGGTTCGTCACGCCCGCAGACCGGAGTGGGGAATCGGGTCGATCGTCAAGGCCGAGCTGGTCACGGTCGATGGCGACCGAACCCAGCGGGTCTCGGTGCGGTTTCCAAACGCCGGGCTCAAGACCCTCAGCACATCTCACGCTGAGCTTCAGCTCATCAACGAACAAGCCAGCCCCAATGGAGCCGGGGATGATGCTGAGCTGCTGGCGGGGTGGGAACGGATGGACGAGGCCGATTGGCTGACCCCGGTGGTGCGGCGCAAAGTCGACGAGGCGATGGTGGCGTTGTCCTCGGAAGTCCGTGATCCATTTCAGTCTCTGCCCAAGCGATTCGCCTTGTTCCTCGACCTGTATCGCTTCGAACGAACCGGCCGCAGCTTGGTCGACTGGGCGATCGCTCAATCCAGGATCAGCGATCCGCTGAGTCGCTTCACGCGGCACGAGCTCGAGGCGCTGTTCGATCGATGGGCTGCGAACCGCGACAAACATCTGCATCGGCTGATCCAGGAAGCTCGAAGCGACCCGGCCATGGCGAAAGCGGTCGTCGCCTCGGCCTCGCCCGCAGCTCGGGAGGCTGTGCGTCGGCTCACCAACGAGCGTTGATTCCAAGCAACATCCCGCGCGATCGGACACTGGGCCCTACACCCTAAGGTCCGAGAGTCAGCCTGCTGTCACATCGTTGGGGGCAATTCCCCACGACCAACTGCCTGGTCCCACGTCCTGGCGCAGCGGTTGTTTGTTCTTCACCGGCGTCACGCCCGAGCGAGGTTGTCACACACCGCAATGGCCGGCCACGGTGAAGGAACAATGCCAAGATGGACGAGCAGACCTTTCAAATCAAGTTGACCGAGTTGATGAGCCGGATCAAGCAGTTGCCGAAGGACGAGCGGGCCAAGATCGAGCGTCTTGCTATCGATGCGCAGAAGCGCCGCGAGCGCATCCAAGCCTCGGTCGCCGAGCTTCAGGAATCGCTGGACTATCTTCGCCTGAGCATCAAGTACCTGGTGTTTGATCTGGAAGCGACCCGGCGCGAGAACGTCTATCTGCGAAAGCTCGTCGAGCAGGCGAATCGCGGCGACGCATCCGATCGCGGTCGCGATCCCGATGGTTTCGGTGAAGGAGAAATGTTGGGCTCGGAATAGCTGAGCATGCGCTGTGGATCGCAGGCTCGAATGCACTTGCCTCCCGCTGCACTCACAACGCAGCGGATGACCATGGGCCGATCCAGTGAGCTTGGGCCGCGAACCTGTTGCTCCTTTGGCGGCGCGCCGCTATCAAGGTGGCGCGTCGCATTTCTGTGCACGTTGGGGTCAAGGTGCGGGTGTCAGTGTCCGCCCGGAACCTTCCCGGTCCCACGCCCCAATGACTCCCCGGCCCTGTTCGTCCGACTCCAGCGTCACCACTGCCTCGCCATGCTGGTTGAACACCCGAAGCGACGGCCCGCTGGGGCGCGACGCGATCGCCACCTGGGGCCGGCCATCGGCGCTGTAGGTATAAAGCTGTCCCTCATCGGTGCCGGTGGCCGTCAACATCACCAGCGGATGACCGCTGCTGCCAAAGGTCGCGATCTGGCCGTGGTTGCCGACCGTTGCCGACAACGAAACCAATCGCTGGCCGGCGCGGTTGTACGTCTCGACCACACCGCCGGACGCGCTGTAGAGCAGGCGGACCAGCTCCCGGCCGTCTTCGGCGAAGGTGGCGATTGTCCCGATGCCGGCTGGGGTCGATTCCAGGGTTGCGGTGATTTGGCCGGCCTGGTTGGCAATGTGCAGCGTCCCGCCTGTCTCGCCCGCGAGCGCTTCGAAGATTCGCTTTCCTTGGGCGTTGAGCAGTTGCATCCCGCCGCCGGCTTCGGTCGCGGTGGCGATAAAGGCCGGCTGCCGGGCGGTCGTGTTGGTCACCACGAGTGATCCGCCGTGCTCCGAGGCGCCGGCCAGGACGAGCGTCTTTCCGTATCGATTGCGAATGCTCAATGATCCGCCGTCGTTGTTGGCGCCGATAACCAACACCAACGTCCCGAGCTCATCGACCACCTCGAACCGCTTGGCCTGGATCACCCCGGGGACGGATCCGTCGCCCTGACTGGCCGCGCCAAGAAACATTCCCACGGCGAGGGTTGTGCTGCCGGCAATCAGGCCGGCAACGAACTGGCTTGTGATACGCATGTCTGGAACCTCGATCGATGGAGATGATTGTTCGGTGCCTGGGAGGTATAACGTCCGACGCTCGGGTCCGGTTGCACCCTCCTGGGGTCCAAAGAGCACTTTGACAGCGGCAGCGTCGGCCAGGAGCCGGTCAGTGCCGGGCTATCGGATTCAGCATCTGCATCGACACGATCAAGACGCCGCCGAAACGTTTCCCAGGGCAGGGTCGGCCGGCCGAGCCTCGCAAGCGATTCGAGGCAGCGATTTCAACCTGGTATACGCCAAAAAGGACTCTTCATCCGCCCATTCTTGTGCTATTTCCCTTTCGGCCGGGAGGTTCGGGCGCGTGGCTCAGGGCGGTCGAAATGGGCCGTCACGGGAATCGCGTGGGCGGCCAGCGCGCTCTTCGGGCTGGCGCCCGTCGGCATCCTCGACCTGCTCACCCGCCGCGGCGGGCTGGCCAACCGGGGGCCGTGCGGGTAGAAGAAGGCATCAAGGCATCGTGGCATTGAGGTATCAGCAGCGAGCCGCCGCGTCCCTGCGAGCGGCTTCGTGCAAACCCCCACCATCATTCTTCCGTTCCACACGATCCCTTACCCCGGCTTCGCCGGGGGATGGCTTTGTCATCTCGGCCCGCGATCCACGCATTTTTTCATTGACAGGTTGGGTGATCTGTGTTGCAATGCGCGAGCGGGAAGAAACAACCAGCCATGCAAGCGGTTGTAGGGTGGGTCTGGACCCACCACAGAACTCAGAAAGGGAGGAACCATCATGTACAAAGTTCTGATTGCGGTGAGCACTCTCATACTGACCTCACCGGCGCCGGTCTCTCTTGACAGCATCCTCTGGATGGGAGATCAGCGATGAAGCGAAGGATTTTCTGGCACGTCGTGGGCGCGGTGGGGATGGCGATGACCAACGGCGCGGCCATCGGCCAATATGTCGATGGCGACCTCTACCTCATCAGCACGAGCCTGGAAGAGCCGAGTCCGCCGCCTTCGGGGCTCGCCGGCATCATGCGCATCGATCCCGTCACGGCTAATCACGCGATCGTCGCGACGTGCATTCGGGGCATGCGCGGCCACGGCTCGTACGATCCCTTCCGCGACCGCATCATTGCGAGCGTGTTCCTGGGCAATCCGTACCTCGTCGCGTCGGACGGCACGTGCGACGAGTGGCTGCTGAATTGGAGTGCGACGCCGGTGCTGTTCGCGCCGGTGGGTGACGGCCGTGTGTACTTCTTCGGCGGCGCGAAGATGATCGGCTGGGTGGACGGGGCGGGCGTGGTGCAGGACCTGCTCGACGCGACGGGCACGATGCCGTTCGCAATCTCGTCGGTTACCGGCGACGGCGGCCTCATCTACGATATCGGGACCAACGCGCTGTTCTTCGCGGACGGCGGCGACGCTGACCTCCTGACGCGAGTGCGCCGCATCCCGCTCAGCCCCGACGGTACGCAGGTCGCCGGACCGGTGGACGTGGTGTCAATCGACCTTTCACCCGGCTCGTTCGAGCATCCGAAGGGCATCAGCCGCGGCCCGGACGGGCTGATCCTGATCGCGGTGGACGACAATACGAACAGCACGCTGCCGCGGCTCTTGACGGTAGATCCCGCGACATTGGCGATCTCCACCTATGCGACGTGCGGCTATTTCGGGGTGGCTGGACAGATTGCGGGGGTCTACAGCCGCGTGCGGGACGAGGCCGTGGTGCTCGACACGTTGGGCAACAATCTGCGGTTGTTCCGGCAAGGGGCGTCGGGGGAAGGGACGATCTGGGTGAGCACGGGGGTGTCAAGCCCGGTCGGGTCGGGGGAAACGGCGACGCTGATCGAGATCGGCGGAACGATCAACCTGCCGCCCTCCCCCGCCGATCTCAACGGTGACGGATGCGCTGACTCAAAGGACCTCAAGATTCTGCTGGGTGCGTGGTGCTCGGCCGTCAACGATCCGAACCCGCCGAGCCCGCCGTGCGAGAACTGCACGCAAGCGAATCTCGACG
>JADFIM010000209.1 GCA_022566725.1 Planctomycetota bacterium | reverse complement strand
CGTCCGTGCCACAAACAGGACCGCATGGTTCATGGTGGGTGGTGCATTCCAATACGGGTGCTTGGGTGAATTCTTCAAAGCTGTGAAGAAGCAATTGGCCCAGGCTCGTTCTGGTCGGCCCTGATGCTCATCGTAGCGCCCCCCGCCCCGCACTCCGGGCAGGCGTCGTGGTCGGCATGGCGCAGGTCGTAGCCGCAGGCCACACACAGCCCGCGCTTGCGGCGGATGTGGCGGCGCAGGGCGAACGGGCCACGAATGGGGAGCCAGAGGATCGCGGCGTAGAAGATCGTGTTGATCGCAAAGCCGGGCCAGATGGGGCGAAGAGGGAGAATTCGCGGTGCATAGTCGCCCCACCACGGGAGCGACGTGACGATCCCGTGCTTGACGCGCGGCGGTTTCGCCTGTTGTGGTCTGCCAGCGTCCAGCCACACACTCCACAAAGCTAGCATGGGCCAGCCTCGACCATCGGCGAGACATATCTCGCCGTCCCGAAGCATCGATTCATATTCTCTGGTCGGTGTCTTGAAGCCAGACCAGTTGGGCACAACCTCGTCGGGCGAATGGCCGGAAGCGTCCCATTCTGCCCGCATTCGCCACGAAAACACATAGGCTGCGCCAGGTCGAGAGTACCGCATGAACGCCCACCATTCTTCGTGCTCGGACACATCTTGGTGCTCGAACAAACCGATCTTCTCTTCGCCCCCGCGAACGTCGACGCCAATCGCACACCCCCACGCCATGCCCACGTTGACCACCGCGCCGAGGAGCAAGAGGATCACGAGTGTGACCAGGCGGCGTCTCACGGTGACATTCTACGGCGTTGCCTCGCGCCGCCAGCCGCATTCGGGGCAGCGGTCAGATCTCGTTCCACGAAGATCGTAACCACATTTTTCACACAGCAAAGTGGCTCGCGTGTTCCGTAGCCTCGTGGTCGCAAGGGCTGTGATCGTTACTCCTGCTAGACAGAAGAAGAAAACTGCATCGATCGCTCTGACGCCCAGAACCGTAAAATATCTGTCAGACAACGCGAGATATATAAAGAAGATCGCAACAACAATATTAATGAATATGGTTGCTAAGCGCATGGTGGAGAAAATGCGTAAGGTGCATGGTAGTGCTAAGCCGATGATGTTGGCCACAGCGAGTGCCATGACGGCTGACACCCAGATGGGAACCATACGCGGATCGCCGGACCTCAGGTCAACAGGGCCGACCATTATTAGGAGGAACACAAGCCACCACGAGTAAGCAAAGATGAGGATATTCAGAACAAGGGCCAGTATCCGTGCCAATAGCGGAACCCATGGCACTGGTGGTTCATGACCCAAATCGCCTTTGCTCGGCTTCCCTGTCATGCGGGCGGTCTTATTTGCAAGTAGTACGTCTTTCGCCCCGGCGCGAAGATCACATACATTCCATGAAGTCTACCACGCCGTCTCACGACAGAACGATAGCCGCCTGACGGCCTACCCCTCCTCCCAGTCCACGCGCAGCATCTCCGCCAGCAGCACAACCGCTTCCAGCAGATCGGAGTGGTGAACGATCCACCGCTGGCCGAAGTCGTCCCAGGCATCGACCATCGCGCGATCGACGTTGACCAATTGGGACGCCGTCAGATAGTGGATGCCGCCTTTTTCGTGGTCACCTGCCACACGCGATCCTAGTGGCTTGTCACGGCGTTTTGAACGATCGGCAGCTGCACGTCGCCGTTGCTACCGAACGACAACGTATCCATGGGGCAGACAGTCACGCAGATGCCGCAGCCGATGCAGCTCGAGGTTGTGTTGTCCAGGGTCTCCTGTTTGAGGGCGTAGCTCATCACGTCGATGCCGACCAGACAGTTTCGCGAACACTCGTTGCAGGCGATGCACTTGTCGTTGGCGACGATGCGGAATCGTGAGATCCCCAGCTTTGTGTACAGCTTGCTGGTGATCTGCATGAGCTTGGCCAGCGGGCACCAATACCGGCACCAGATCTTACCGCCCAGGAACGGGTACAGCGTCACGGGCAGGATGCCCACGAGCCAGATGTCGGCCATGAGGCCATAGGCGCGGACGCCCCAATCGGCGGGACCGCGGAACACAAGGATCGTGTTGCGGGTGAGCATCAGCAGGGTAAGGACGATCGCAACGATGAGGATCGCCTGGTTCATCCACTCCCACTTGACGCTGCTCTTGCCCTTGGGGGCCAAGTGCCGCCAGCGGTCGCCGAACGTTTCGGCCAGTCCTCCGCAGCCGCAGACCCACGAGCAGTAGCGCTTGCCGTGGAACAGCACGAAGATGGGGATGATCACGAACGTAAGCAGGACGCCCCAGATGACCCATATCTTGTGCGGGTCGTAGAAGAACGTGTAGAAGAACAGCGGCCAGGCGTAGACCATGCCGTAGGACCGCCAGGCCTGGTCGGCGAACTGCGGGTCATTGCTCAGGGCCTCGCCCAGCCACTGGTAGTTCACCGCCCACTGGAAGAGGAACTCGGGAATGATGAAGAAGAAGATCCACTGGAACGAGATGAGGCTGACGAACCGCCAGATTTGAAACTTGTCCCGCCGGTCCAGACCCCAGCGCTTCAGGGCCTGCACGCCAAAGATCGTCATCAGGCCGGTGTACATGACCGTGTACCAGAAGGACCACGGCCGGTCGAAAAACGACATCAGCTCATAGCCCCATTGCGTGTAGGGCCAGAACTCCATGCCGTCTCCGCGCTTGATTCCATAGATGGAATACCACACGAAGAAGGAGACACCCAGCCACGACCAGCGGTCGCCTTTGAACCCGGTGGAAACGAGGCCGATCACGGCGGCCAGGGCCGCGACGCCGCCGAGCCAGGGCGGAATCACGCCGAGCCCGAGCCCTAACAGCTGTGGCTCGCGACCGCCCGCCAGCGGCCCGAGCAACCACAGTCCGACCAGCGTCAGCGCCGTGAGCAGCGCCGCCCGCAGCAGGGAGCCGGACCATTCGTTTTCCAGCTTGATTCCCAGCGACTTGAGAAACTTGACCGGCAGCTCAGCTCCGATCAGGACAAACGCGTGGTCGGATTTGACGGTGCGCTGATCGTCGTGGCCGCCACGGTTGATGTTCAGGATCGTTTCGCCGTCGCGGAACTCCTTTACGGTCGAGTGGAAGATCACTTCGATTCGCTTTTGGGCAATGGCGTGATCCAGCGTGTGGCGGTTATCCTTGAAGAGCCGGCTGAACTCACCGCCTCGATAGGAGATGACGACGGTGTTCTGCTGCGAGAGGGTGAGCGCGGCTTCGACGGCGCTGTTGCCGCCGCCGACGACAAGGATGTTCTCATCGTGATACCGGCGGGGTGAATACAGGCGGTGGTAGACGCTTTCCCGATCCTCGCCAGGCACGCCGAGCTCCCGCGGGCTGCCGCGCTGACCGGTGGCTAAGACCACCTTGCGGGCTCGGTACTCGGCCTGGTTCGTTTTGGCGACGAAGGTGCCGTCCCGTTGCTTGGTCAGTTCGGTCAGCGGCTCTTCGGTGCGGACGTTCAGGCCGTTGTCGTCGATGATCTGCTGCCATCGTGCGATGAGGTCTTCCTTGCGAGCCCCGTCCAGCCAGAGCTTGCCCTTGGGTGGCACCGTATCAGGCTCCGCGTAGACCCACTTGCCCTCAGGGAAGTCCTCGATCGTGTTGGCGATCTTGGCCTTCTCCAGCACCAGGCAGCTCATTCCCTTGTCCCGGCAGGCCAGCGCGGCGTTGAGGCCGGCCGCTCCGGCACCGACGACCAGCACGTCGATAGGCCCTTGGTCGTCCGAGGCTGTGGGGGCGTGTTGCTTCATCGCAGGCAATCGAGCGATGTAGTCGATCACCTCAACGCCTTGGGCCATGGCCAGCTTGATGACGGGCGCTCCGGCCAGGTCGCCGATGATGTGCAGACCGTTGACGCTCGATTCATTGCCCACCCGCAGGACCGGCCGGCGCAGATCAGTGCTGCCACTGGAGAGGACGGCCTGGAGCTTGGGGCGAATGTTGAGCATGGATCAGGCCTCGGACTGTCGCGCGCGTGCTGTCAAAATCCTGCTCAGATACGATCCGTCTCCGCGGTCACGCTGGGTTGCATCGCCGCGCCGCAGCCGGAACATGCCCCGGTGGCGGGATGGTTTTCCGCGCCGCAGTGGGGGCAATAGACCGGGGCGTACGTTGTCGGCACCTTGCACAGGCCGGCGGGGATCCCCGCTGGCGCAGCAAAGTCCCGGGACTTGTGCATGCACAGCAGGGCCGCGAGCGCCGCGACGTTGACGAAAAGCCCCGCGAAGAACCACCGCACGGGTGGCAGACCCTTGCACACCGCCAGATAACCGCAAGCCCCGCCCGCCACGAGCCCCGCCAACACATAAAGCCCCAGGAAAAGCCAGAACTGATGCGGCGGCGTTTCGGCCGGCGCCCGCTCATCGAACAGCGCACCGAGTACCTGCAGCTGAGAAAAGTAACGATCGGGGTCGGCGGCAAAGTCGTCCATCAACTTTTCGGTCACCGCAAAGAGGCGGCCCTTGTAGCGGACGAACACCGCGTTGGCGTCCCGAATCGGCAGGCCACACACCAGGCACTGCTCGCCCCGGCCGGGCTGAGTCTTCACGACGACCCACTGCGCCTCCTCGGAGGATACGCGCGGGAAGGATTCGCCGGTGGTCTCAGCGATGGGCGCCGGCGTCGCCAGCGCTGCCTGGCCGATGGCGCTGAGCCAGCCAAGTGACACCAGCCCCACCAAGCGCCTCCCCAGAGCGACCCCCAAGCGTTCCCC
>JADFIM010000208.1 GCA_022566725.1 Planctomycetota bacterium | reverse complement strand
CAGGCCCCTGGCTTTCTCAGCCAAGCGCTGGGGCTGATGCTCACGCGAGTCGGCCGTGGTGCTCATCGCTGCGGATTCTAGGTTCGGATGTGACTACGGATAGCCGGCGGGCTACGCCCGCCAGTGCCGGGACGCGTAGCGTCCCGGCTAATCCCCAATGCCCGCTACACTATTCGCGCCATGAGTCACCTGCTCATCCATGGGGGCCGGGTCATCGATCCCGCCAGTGGCTTCGACCAGACGGCGGACGTGCTCATCTGCGATGATGTCGTCATCGAGATTGACCGGGTATCGCCCGGCCGCGACGTGCAACGGATCGATGCCGAAGGATGCATCGTCGCCCCGGGGCTGATCGACGTGCATGTGCATCTGCGGGAGCCTCATCCGGACCACGAAGAGACGATCCACAGCGGTTGTGCTGCCGCGATCAAAGGCGGGTTCACGACCGTCTGCTGCATGCCCAACACCCAGCCGCCGACTGACAGCGTCCCACTCGTGGAGTTGCTGCGAAGCAAGGGCGATCGGGCCAAGGGTGCGCGGCTGTTCGTGGCCGGATGTGCCACCAATGATCGCCGAGGCGAGCAGATGGCGGCGATTGCGGGCATGGCCAAGGCCGGGGCCGTCGCCTTCACCGACGATGGACATTGCGTCGCCGACGCCGGCCTGATGGACAAAGTCCTTCGCACCGTCCACGCCGCCGGCCGGTGCTTCATGCAACACTGCCAGGACCCGACGCTGACGCAACACGCGGACATGAACGCGGGGCCGCTCGCCACCAAGCTCGGTCTTACCGGCTGGCCCGCCGTCGCCGAGGAGACCATCATCGACCGCGACATTCGGCTGAACCGCTCGATCGGCTGCCGATATCACGCTCAGCATCTTTCCAGCGGCGATTCGGTGGAGATCATCCGCCGGGCCCGCGCCGAGGGCCAACCCGTCACCGCCGAGGTAACCCCCCACCATCTGCTGCTCAACGAAGACCTCTGCGACGGCTACAACACGATGGCGAAGGTGAATCCGCCCTTGCGCACCCCAACCGACATCGATCAACTCAAGGCCGGCATTGCCGACGGCACGATCACCATTCTCGCAACCGATCACGCACCGCACCCGCTGCATCGCAAGCAAGTTGACTTCGCGGACGCCGCGTTCGGCATCGTCGGCCTCGATTGCGCCCTACCGCTCTATATCAAGGCGTTGATCGGCGGTCCCGATGAACGCGGGGTGATCGACTGGCCGGCGATGTTGGCCATGATGACCATCAACCCGGCCAGACTCCTGGGCCTGGACCGTATGGGGCTTGGGGCGCTTGCCGTGG
Organism: Planctomycetota bacterium; assembly: GCA_022566725.1. Lineage (GTDB taxonomy): Bacteria > Planctomycetota > Phycisphaerae > Phycisphaerales > SM1A02 > JADFFQ01. The sequence goes on along the minus strand of JADFIM010000208.1, from coordinate 3,442 downwards.
GCGGGCCGGCGGATGTGACCGTCATCGATCCTCAACTTCCCTGGACGATCGACCCCGACGAGTTCGCTTCACGGGGGAAGAATTGCCCCTTTACCGGCTGGAACGTCCAAGGCAGGGCGGTGGCCACGATCGTCGCGGGCGAGCTGAGGCTGATGCGCGCCGGGGCCCGCGCCCAGACCTGATCGCCGCCCTTCGCCGCGTGTCCGGTTGAACAAGCACTGTCCCGCGGCTACACTCCCGCCGTTGCTTTCGCCGCGAGCGTGACGCAGCCTCCTTGGAGAAATTCCGTTCATGGCCTCATTGGTCAAGGATCTCATCGAGTCCGGCATTCACTTCGGCCAACGCTGCAGCTCCTGGAACCCGAAGATGGGCAAGTACATCTTCGGCGTGCGGAACAAGATTCACATCATGGACATCAGGCAGACCGTTCGAGGCCTCCTGCTGGCCAAGAAGTTCATTCAGCAGGTCGTGTTTGAGGGAAAGGACGTCTGCTTCGTGGGTACCAAGCGGCAGGCTCGGGCGGCGGTTGAGAAATACACTGCCGACGTCAGCATGCCCTATGTCACCGAGCGCTGGCTCGGCGGAACCCTGACCAATAGCCGAACAATCCGCGAGCGCCTCAAGCGGCTTGTGGAGCTCGAAGAGCTGGTAGAATCCGGCGAGATCGAAAACTATTCAAAGAAGATGGCGTCCCAGTTGCAGCGCGAACAGCGCAAGATCACCCGTAATCTCCAGGGAATCCGCCACATGGCCAAGAACCCGGGTTGCCTGGTGGTCATCGACGTGAAGCGCGAGATCAACGCTCTGCGCGAAGCACGGATTCTGAACATCCCCACCGTCGCCTTGATCGACACGGACGGTGATCCGGACCTTGTTGATATACCCATCCCCGGCAATGATGATTCCATGCGGTCGATTGATGTGATCGTGCGGGAGCTTTGCCAAGCGGTCACCCTGGGCAAAGCGGGTCGAGCGACCAAGCCGGAGGCCCAGCCGGAGCAAGAGACCTCTGCCGGCGCCAAACGCCGATCCGCCCGAGCCATGTTCCCTGCCGCTGACGCCGGCCAATCTGAATCCGCCCCGGCTGCCCAACGGGGATCGACTTCGACCGTTGCGTCAACCGCCGACCCCGTCGGGCCATGAGAATCTTTGCTTCGGCCGGTTTGATCGCCCACAATCATTGGCATGAGCCCAGACGCAACGTATCGGGTACAGCCGCTGGGCTCTCGTGAATCGCTCGCTAGCCGCGAGCTTCTCGAAACGAATCAAGCACCAAAGGACTGTTCTCATGGAGACGACCGAAGTGAGCTTCACCGCCAAGGATGTCATGTCCTTGAGGCAGAAGACCGGCCTGGGCATGATGGACTGCAAGCGAGCGCTGAGTGAATGCGGCGGCGACATGACCGCTGCGGAGCAATGGCTGCGAAAAGAACTCAAAGGCAAGTTGCAGCAGCGCAGTGAGCGGGCCACCGGTGAAGGCCGCATCGCCGTCGTGATCAAAGAATCCCACGCCGCGATCATCGAGATCCGCAGCGAGACCGACTTCACGGCCCGCAACGAATCGTTTCGAGCCATGACCGACGATCTCGCCACGATGGCCCTGGCCCAACCGGCCGGCGCGATCCAACCCGATAGCGCCATGACCGCCCGCGTCGATGACGTTCGCTTGACGACTAAAGAGAACCTCGTCATTGCCCGGGGCGAGAAGCTCCAAGGAGGCGGCTTCGGCCGATACGTCCACCACGATGGCAAGCGGGCGGCGCTCGTGCAGATCGACGGCGCCGCGGATGAGCAGTTGCTCACGGGAATTTGCCAGCACATCGTCGCCCACGTTCCCGCGCCGATCGGCGTCAGCGAGCAGGATGTACCCGCCGAAACCCTCGACCAGATCCGCAACGATGCCATGCAGGAAGCCGCCGACGCTGGCAAGCCACCCGAGATCGTACAGAAGATCGCCGACGGCAAGGTTCGCAAGTACCTTCAGGACAACACCCTGCTCAACCAGAAGTACGTCCGCGACGACACCAAGACCATCAAGCAACTCCTGCCGCCCGGCGTCACCATCACCCGCTTTGTCCGCTACACCGTCGGCGCCGAGTAGGACAACACCGACAAAGAACGCGAATCCCGCCAAAGCCCACGGATTCCAATCCGTGGGCTTCTTCCCACTGAAACCGCTGCACTATGGCGTTGCCTACTTCATTCGACGACCGATCAGTACACCCTGGCGCAGCGGCGCCGCGACGGCCTCGAAGTCCGGATCGTTGGTGACCAGCCGATTGAAACGGTCGGCCGCGATGCGTGATGGATCATCCTCGTTATCAATCCACCATGTGCCCGCGCCAAGGACGTTGTCGGCGAGAATCAGCCCGCCGGGGGCGATCATCGGCCGAACGATCGCCCAATAGTCGGGGTACTCGGTTTTGACCGCGTCGAGAAAGACCACATCGACCGAACCGGCCTCAATTTCGGTTGCAAGTTGTGGGAGGATATCCAGCGCCGCGCCTCGTCGCCCCTCGATGCGGTCGGCCACGCCGGCTCGGGCGAACTGCGCCTGGGCGAAGTCAGCGTAAAGCGGCTCGCGCTCGATGGTGATGAGTCGGCCGTCTCCAGCCAGCCCGCGGGCAATCCAGATCGCCGAGTATCCGCCGAGCGTCCCGACCTCGATGGCCAGTTTCCCCCGTGTCATCGAGGTAAGGATCATCAGCAGCCGCCCGACATCGGCACTGACGGCGATATCCGGCAGTCCGCCGGCCACCGCCTCGGTCATCAACCCCGCCAGATGGGCGTCCTGGCGCCCGAACACCTCGCGCGAGTATTCGCCGGTGTACCGCCAACGCTCGTCGGTCATTTCCATGGTCGCCGGAGTGTACTCGACCGCAGTCGGCCACCGGTGGCGATGAATCTTTCCTATGGGCCACGGGAATAACGCTGGCACTGGTCGCCTTTGAGGTGTATAGAGTTGTCGCTTCGCCAACAGCCGGGTCGATCCGGCATTCACTTTCTTCGTTGAGGAGTCTTTTCCATGCATCGATCATGTCTCAAATGTTGTGCGTTGCTCATGGGCCTGGCCCTGTTCGGTTTCGCTCAGGCCGGCTGTGAAGCGACACCCAAGACCACGGCCGAGGCCACCGTGGCCCCCGGTGCCGTGGGCTGGTGCAAGATGTGCGGCCAGACCAAAGGGTCAACTCTCTGCTGCCGGCCGGGTCAGGCCAGCTGCGGCGGGTGCGGCCTGGTCAAAGGTTCGCCCGGCTGCTGCAAGAAGCCCAAATAGACGGCGAAGTAGAGGCCTGGTCACTTCAGTGACCAGGCGTAGGGTACCGCTGTACGGATCTTCGGGCTCAGAGAAGACAGCTGATAGCTGACCGCTGACGGCTGACCGCTATTCGTCCGCGCCCAGCGTCCGTGGGCCACGGCCGGCCGTCGTCCCGAAGCGCCCCCC
>JADFIM010000207.1 GCA_022566725.1 Planctomycetota bacterium | reverse complement strand
TTGCCGTGCTGAAGAACAGCGCCAGAATCGCCGCGTTCGATGATGCTCTGGACGTCGTCGATGACTGTGTGGCCGTTGGAGAGATGAAGCCGCTTTATGTAGGCACGATCACTGGTGAGAGAGTTCCACGCATCGACGAGAACAAACGGGCTGTGAGATGAGAACAAGAACTGACTGGTCCGCTTGGCGCCCTTTTGCTTCGCCACATCACAAAGCAACTCGAAGAACAGGCGGACGGCGTCGGGCGTCAAGCCTGTCTCGGGCTCCTCGATACAGGCAATATGTGGTTGCGTAGGAGAGTTCAGTAGTGTGACCAGTCCCAATGCCATCAGCGTTCCCGAAGAGACGTTCGGTGCAAGAACTCTGTGGCGCGCATCATCGAATTCGAGGGAGAAACCGATACGATCCACCCTGACCGTGTTGAAGGTGATCCCATGAAGTTGTGGAATGACACGTTGGAGGTCCTTAATGATCTTCTTCAATGTGTTCGGCTCGTTCTCGCTGAGCCAATACAAGCAGGCCGGCAGGTTCTCGCCTTCATAGCCCATGCGAACCACACTGCTCAAGTCCGGCTCCTGCGATGCTCTGGACAACTGGCGGGGTTCCAGACGGTAGTTGACAACACTCCCTATCTCACTAGCGAGGCTACCAAGTGCCTTAGGTCCTTTGAATTTGTTCTTGGGCAGGTTTCGGATCATCGCCAGCAAGGACGCATCTGCGACGATGTCATTCCAGACGAGGCCTTTCACATCCAGGCTTCGGCTGGAACGATCGAACACAAGCTGATCTCCCAAGCGCACCTTCTCGTCAAGAATCGACGGCGGAGATCCCACGTTCTCTGCGCCTGTGTAGCCAAGCCGAATCGAATACTGGATTGGCACGGCAGGGAACTGAGCTTCCACCAGCTCTGCCTCAAATGCCATTTCGCGTTGGCTTGCACCTCGAAACACCTTGTCCTCAAAGGAGAACGGAGGCGGCCCAAAAGCTTGGCCCACCGGTCCTGTCAAGATGCGCGAGAAGGTGCGAATTGCCTCGAACAGAACCGACTTCCCCCCGCCATTCGGACCTACAAGGACCGTCACAGGGGTCAGGCACTCCAAGGTCGTGTCCGCGTGGCATGCGTAGTTCAGGAGATGCAGCTTCTTGAAAAACATCGGTATTCTGCCCTCGCCGTAGGCCCGCATTCTAGCAGTTGAGCTTTCGGCTGGCCGAGCCGCCTGGCTCGTATCGGCCACATTGTCCGCGACGACTCACGGCCCATCACGCAAGATCGTCGCCCCGCCGCGCTGCTCGTGCCCGGTTTGCTCAGCTTCGCTTGTCCCTGACAATCCTAAGTACCGGGGTCAAGGCGAAAGAGCCCTGCCGACGCAATTCGCCCCACGCGGCCGCCGACCACTTCCAATGCAACGAGAGAGAAGGGCCGTACGACGGTCCCCACAACTTGGTGCGCGATGATGGCGTCAACATCGTGGGTGAGAGAAGACCGCGACCAAGTGTTTCACCCCTCACCGTGGCCTCTCCCCTTGGCCGGGAGAGGGTTCTGTCCGAAGCCCGCGACCGATGGTCGCGGCTTTACAAGGAGCGAGGACGCGGCGGGGCGGTGGGTGCGGAGAACCGTCGTCGGCTACACTACAGGTCGACGACGCGCCCATGACCAAGGTATTCGATCAGCTTGCGAACCTCAGCACTTCGATGCGCATTGTCGTGCTGTGCGGCAAGGAGTCGTTCTTCATCAGTGAGGGCACAAGACTCCTGGCGGAGGCGTTGCGAAACGCGTTCGGGGAGATCGACCAATTCTCCTTCGACGGGGTGACCGCTGGATTGTCCGATGTGCTCGATGAGCTTCGCACCTACGCGCTGATCCGCCGCCACAAGCTGGTGATCCTGGACTCTGCCGACAAGTTTCTTGCCGGCGAGGGGCGGCGGCGAGCCTTGGAAGCCTACGCGGGGAATCCGACTGCGGAGGCTTCACTGCTCATGCGGGCGGAAGCCTGGCGTCCAGGCACATTCGACAAACTGGTGGCGAAGGTCGGGGTCAAGATCAAGTGCGATCCGCTTCCCGACGGTGAGGCCGTGAGATGGTGCGTGGAGCAATGTCCCGGCCGCCACGGCCGAAAGATCGAGCGTCCCGCGGCGGCCCTGCTCGTTGAGCAGCTCGGGTCGGGCCTCGCCCGGCTGGATAGTGAGTTGGCCAAACTTGCCGCGTTCATCGGGCAGCGACAGGTGATCCGCCGCAGCGAGGTGGTGGAAATGGTCGGATACAGCCGCCAGGAGAAGGCATGGCAGCTTCAGTCCGCGGTCGTCGGCGGGGTGCCGGGGGAGGCCGTCGCCAAGGTGCGCGAGTTGTTGGAGGTCTCCCGGCTGTCTGAGCAACTGGTCATCTGGGCGATTGGCGATCTGCTTCGGCGAATTCATACCGCTGCCCAAATGCTTCGACAGGGCGTGGGGACACCGTCCATCGCGCGGCAGCTCAAGCTGTGGGGCGCCACGGGGGATAGCATCATCGATATCGCTCGACGGTGTGATCTCAACCGAATCGCGCAACTCTTGCAGTCTACCGTCCGCACCGACATGCGCAGCAAGACCGGACTTGGACGAGCTGACCGGAACCTTGAAGCATTGACCCTGCTCGTGACCGATACCATTAGTTGCCGTTGACTTGAGGCGGGTGCGATTAGGGCCAGGATGGCCGATGGTCTGCAGGAGGCAGCGACGGTGAGCACGCTTGGTCGAGCGGTTTGCACAGGGATGATCCTCGGTGTCACGGCCTCCGCGATAGGCTGTGCCACGGTACACGAGGCCGAGTCGGCCGACGCCGCGATCGACCGTGGGGCCGCCGGGCCCGATGTAACTCGGATTGCCGAGCAGACCCAAAGGGACGTCCAACAGCTCCAGCAACTTGGGGAAGGGATAGATCCAAACGTCGCAAAGGCGCTTGCCTCTTCTCGGCCGGACATTCAGTGGATTCAGCCGAATCTCCCTCCGGCCCGGGCGCGTGCTTCGGCGGGTATCGCGATTCGCGGTGAGGCGCGTTCTCGGCCGCCCAGCGAGCCCCCGCCCCAAGCGCCCGAACAACCAGACCCGGTGGTTGTGGCTGTGGTTGAGCCGGTGGCTACTGCTGGAGACGACCGGCTGCGGCAACTGGTCGTGGAGCTATCCGCCGAGCTCTATCGCCAGGCAGCCTATCGCGACATGCCATTGCCGGAGTTGCTGCTTATTGCAGCCACCACGATGGTGAGCCCCGACCGGGCTTTGGCGCCCGACGCCATCCCCGGCTTGACCGAGCGGGAGCGCGAGTTGATTGTGAAGATGCAGACCTTCTTCGTTGAGCTTGGTCAAGACCTGGTAAAGACCCAAGATCCCGAGGCGATTGTCGCCGCAGTCAACGCGCTGTACAGCGGTCTCGCCGACGAGCCCCAGCTTCGACTCCCTCATGTCGCGCTGTGCACCGAGGTCCGTGGCTTCGGCGATTACGATCAGTTCCCGCTCAACCAGGCCGGGCGCTACGCGTTTCTTGCTCACAGCGGTCAACAGGTGGTCATCTACGTCGAGATCGAAGACTTCACCAGTGAGCTCAACAACAAAGGACAGTGGCTGACGCAGCTGTCGCAGCAGTGGATCGTGTACAGCGACAGCGACGGCATTCCCGTGTGGCGAGAAGATTGGCAGGTCGGTGTGGACCTGAGCAGGAACCGCAGAGACGATTTCTGGATCGTACAGGTGATCACCCTTCCCAAGGAGCTGTCCCTCGGCCGGTACCAACTCAAGATCCACATTCGCGACGAGATGTCCGGTGCTGAAGCGGAGACTGCGATCGACTTCGAGATGGTTGCCGATCCACGGTTAGCCGGGACGTAAGCGGCGCCGGCGAGAGCCGTCGAGCGGTCCGCCACCGCCCGCGGTCGTTGTGCGCTAGGATGCCCGGCCATGCCTGAGACGGCCGATCATCGGCACCACCTGCTTGCGCTAGAGGGTCTGGCCGGCGATGAACTGGTCTCGCTGCTCGATCAAGCCAGGCGATTTCACACTGCCGCGGGCAGCGCCCCGCCGACGAGTCTCCTTGCCGGCCGAGCCGTGGCCAACCTTTTCTTTGAGGATTCCACGCGAACCCGCTGCAGCTTCACCATTGCTGCGAAGCGCCTCGGCGCTTTGACGATTGATCTGACCGGCGCCGGCTCGAGCCTCAGCAAAGGGGAGTCGTTCCTGGACACCGCCCGCACCATCCATCGCGGCGCCGGGCTAGTCCTGATCGTAGACTGCATGTACCACTTGGGGTATGTCGCCTACGGCATCGCCGTCTTGAAGAAGAGTCTACCTATCGGGATGATCCCCACCCCCAAAGATGCGCTCGACTTTTTCCAGGATCTGCTGTATTGGTTTGGGCGCTCCTCAGAGAAGCCCCAGTTTGGCCGCTTCAGCTATCGGGAGAAGTTCGACTACTGGGCGATCTTCTGGGGAATGCCGGTCATAGCCCTCTCCGGCCTCATCTTGATGTTCCCCGTGCTGGTTTCGAAACTCCTCCCCAGCGAGGCCGTATCGGTGGCCCTGGTGGCCCACAGCGATGAGGCGCTCTTGGCCGTGCTGTGGATATTCATAGTGCACTTCTTCTTCGTTCACCTGAACCCGCGCTTCTTCCCCCTGAACCGGGCGATGTTTACGGGCAAGATGCCACGCCGACTCTATGCCGAGGAGCACCCTCTGGAGCTGGCAGCGCTGGATGTGGCACAGGGGCTCTGGACAGAGAGCGACGGCGACCCTGACGACGAGCGGGCCAGGGAAGCTAAGTGAGGCAAGCGAACGATGTGTCAGAGC
>JADFIM010000206.1 GCA_022566725.1 Planctomycetota bacterium | reverse complement strand
GACGGTTGCCGCGGCTGCTTTGGAGGCGGCCCGCCGAAGCGCGACGATCTCTGCGTGCGGTCCGCCACACCGGCGGTGATATCCCCAGCCGACCACTTCGCCTCTGGGAGAAACGATCACACACCCGACCAGCGGGTTGGGCTCGGCTCCACCATGTCCTCGCAGCGCAAGCCGCGCGGCCATGGCCATGTAGTGTTGGTCCTGGGAGGCGCAGTTCATGACTTCGCCGGCGCCGGGCGTGCCGTCTGCGTGGGCCGCAGGAACGGATTATCCCCTGTCTTTCGGATTGGTGCCACCAAGTTCTACGCGCGGGACAATACTTCGTCGCGGAGCCGATCGGGCATCGGTCGATATTCGCTGGGCTCCATTGAACTGGTGCCCCGTCCCTGGGTCAATCCGCGCATGATCGTGGTGTATCCGAACATCTCCCCCAACGGCACCACGGCGGTGATGACCCGCACTTTGCCCCGCAGTTGCGTCTCGACGATCTGGCCGCGTCGGCTGGCCAAATCCGCGCTGATGGGTCCGAAGAAGTCATCCGGAGTGACAATGGTGACCTTCATGATCGGCTCAAGCAGCGCGAGACCCGCCTCCGTACATGCTTCGCGGAACGCCAGCGCGCCAGCCTGTTCGAAAGCCACGGTACTGGAATCGACCTCGTGATGAGACCCGTCAACCAGCTCGACCATCACATTGACCACCGAATACCCGCCGAGGATGCCTGACTTGGCTGCGTTGCGGATGCCGGTGGCCACTGCGCCGATATATTCTCTGGGGATCACCCCGCCGGTGATCCGGTCGGCGAATACGACGCCGTCGATCATTGGCAGGTCCTGTTCTTTGGCCTGCTGCGTCGAGATGGGGCAGGCGTTGATCACGACGTCACCGAATTGTCCTCGGCCGCCGGTCTGCTTAATAAACCTGCCGCGGATGCCGCTCGCCGATCCGGTGATGGTCTCGCGGTAACTCACTGTCGGCGTGCCGACCCTGACGTCGACCTTGCGGTCTCTGACCAGCTTGTTCTTGATGATCTCCAGATGCAGTTCGCCCATGCCGGCGATGATGGTCTCGCCCGTCTCTTCGTTGTAGGTGAAATGGAACGAAGGATCTTCACGGTGAATCGTGGCCATGGCTTCGGCAAGCCGCGTCTTGTCGTTGTTGGCGGCCGGCTCAATCGACATGGTGATCACCGGCTCCGGGAACGTGATCCGCTCAAGGATGATCGGATGCTCAGGGTCGCAGAGGGTGTCGCCGGTGACGGAACGTTTGGGTCCGATCACTGCGGCAATCTGCCCGGCGCCGACGGAGTCCAGCGGCTGGCGATCCTTGGCGTGCATTTCGAAGATGCGGGAGATCACTTCCTTCTTGCGGCTGTCGGGATTCAGCAGGCGCGAGCCTTTTCCGATCCGGCCTGAATACACGCGGATGTAGGTCAGGTCGCCATGAATATCCGAGACGACCTTGAACACCAAGGCGGAGAAGGGTGCATCTTCGCTGTGTGGGCGGCTGATCTTCTGGCTCGGGTTGCGGGGGTTGACGCCTTGGACTGGGGGGACCTCAGTCGGATCGGGAAGGTATTCGATGACGCCGTTGAGCATACGCTGGACGCCAATGTTTCGCAGCGCGGCGCCGCAGAAGACGGGCGTGCACTGCAGGGCGATTGTCCCCCGGCGCAGCGCCGCCCTGATCTGGTCGGCCGTGATTGAATGCTCGTCCTCAACGTACTGCTCGGTGAGGGCATCATCGAGGTCCGCAGCTTTCTCGACCAGTTCGTGATACCACCGCTCAGCCGTCTTGAGCATTTCCGGCGGGATCGGTCGTTGTTCGATTCGTGCACCGAGCTCGCTGGCGTCGAAGTAGTACGCCTGCATTTCAACCAGGTCTACGATGCCCTCGAAGGTCTCATCCGCGCCGATTGGAAGCTGCACGGCGATCGGGTTGGCCCCGAGCCGATCTCGCAATGACGTGAAACTCTCCTGGAAGTGAGCGCCGATTTTGTCCATCTTGTTGATGAAGCTGATCCGCGGCACACGATACCGGTCCGCCTGACGCCAAACGGTTTCCGACTGGGCCTCGACGCCTTCCTTAGCGTCGAACACGGCCACCATCCCATCGAGTACGCGCAGCGACCGTTCGACCTCGATGGTGAAGTCCACGTGCCCCGGCGTGTCGATGAGGTTGATGGTGTAAGTCCGCCCGTTGTGTTCCCACGGGCAGGTGGTGGCTGCGGCTTGAATGGTGATCCCGCGCTCCTGCTCCTCTTCCAGGAAATCCATGGTCGCGGTGCCTTCATGGACCTCGCCGATCTTGTAGCTTCGGCCGGTGTAGTACAGGATGCGCTCGGTGACCGTGGTCTTGCCCGCGTCGATGTGAGCACAGATCCCGATGTTTCGCGTGTTGGTCAAATCGACGGCCATGAAACGATCTGCTTCTGCCCCGTCCAGGGGCGGCTTGGGATATGCAGCGAGGCATCGCCCGCCCAGCTACACGTGGCACTCGAGGCGCTTCGGCGGCCCGCGACTGCATCGGACAGTTATCGGCTGGATTCCAGTGCAGGGCCATCCTGATTGGCCGGGGTGGGTTCCAGTCCCGTGTTGGGGCCCGACCTGCGCCGGACCGGGCGGGACCGCTCAGCGCAAGCGGGCATCCTTACCTTCGTCTAGCAACGGGTGTCTCCTTCCGTTGCGGGCCGAGCGAAGCACTTGCGCATCAGCCCTGGGGACGCTCGCGTGGTTCGCTTCCAATCAGCGACCGACTCATGAATGGGCCGGCCCAGATGAAGCCGCGAATTGTAGTCTGCCCAGATCGCAAGTCAATGCCACAGATCACCGTCATGGCTATGCGTCTGGCAGCTAGACCGACCGGACCAACTGCGACGAAGAAAGGCTCAGCCGCTTCATGACCGGCTTGATCTCGATGAGGTATCGTCTGGCATCCTTCACATACCCGGCAGTAGGTCGCAGCCGGGGCAGTTGTGCCTGGAAGAATCTGTTCAGCCGAAGCATCATCAACTCCCGAACGTACTTGGCGATCATCGAGGCCAGGGCTGTTGGGAGGTGCTGCCGCTCCGCATGTCGGACAAAGCTGACCGTCAGCTGGGAGCCGGCTTGGTCAAGCTGATAGCGGCTCAGCGCCGGGCGTTCGGTGAGAATGCAGATTCGTGCTTCAGGGAAGGAGAGCTGCAGCGCTCGCAGATACCGGATTCGTCCACCCAGCCGGTCCACGATGACCCGCGGGTGACACTTCGGCCAGCGCCGCCAGAGTTCGTCCAACCGCCGCATCACACCGCACAGGTTGACGTTGGCCTTGTTTCGCATCGCTTCGACCTGGCGGTTGAACTCCCCGGCGGCGATCACCTCGCACCCCATCAGTTCGAGGCGGACGCTCGCCCCGGCCAGGGCCCGTTGAAGCACGCTGGCGGCGACGCGAAGCTCATCCGCAGTATGAGCCAGCGGCAGCGGCGTGGAGGAGTCATACCATGGGACCTCCGGCACGCGCACTTGAAGATGATCGAACAGCCCGTCGTCCGAGCGTGGAGAGGCCCCGCCGGCCAGGCAACACGCCAACACACCCCGCTCAAGATGCCGCAAGGGGTGTGTGGCGGCCGAGTTGGGGCCTTTGAGCTCCTTGGAGTCGTCTATGGCGATGCGTCGGCGCCGATCGCGCGGGCTTTGACAAACCGCGTTGCTGAGGATGTGCCACAGGTCGGGGGCGCCGTCGGCTGGATCGTACTGCTGAAGCGTGAAGACCGAGCAGCCGATGCACAGCGGACCCAGCATGGGCCCGTAGCCGGCTTCGTCAATCCCCGCGTAAATTAGCATGACCCCAGCTTAGCGAGTTTGGCGGCGAACCGAATCCGGCGCCGAGCGACGGTCAACCACTATCTCCCGACAAGGCCGTTACCTCCTACAATCGCTGCGATGCCCCCCCGCAGGCCCAAGGTGCTGGTGGCGATGTCCGGCGGTGTGGATTCCTCCGTCGCCGCGGCGCTGCTGGTGCGCGACGGCTACGAGGTCGTCGGTTGCTTCATGCGTCTCGGCTCGCCCGGCGAAACGGTCGAACGGTTGGAGCCGTATGAAGCCGCGTCGCAGCGCAGCAAAGACCCGGGTTGCGACCCGTCAAGGATCCGAATCGGCCACCAGGGATGCTGTTCGATCAACGACGCGGCCGACGCCCGGCTCGTTGCCGCCAAGCTTGACATCCCGTTTTACGTCTGCAATTTCAAGAAGGACTTCGGCCGGATCATCGACTACTTCGTCGGGGAGTACAACGCCGGCCGAACGCCCAATCCCTGCGTTCGCTGCAATGACTGGCTGAAGTTCGGCAAGCTGCATTCCTACGCCCGGCAGATCGATGCCCAGTTTGTCGCCTCCGGTCATTATGCGCGCATTACTCCTTCTCCCTTTTCAAAGGAGAGAATGAATGAGACGCCGAGACTCCTGCGCGGTCGTGACTATGACAAGGATCAGAGCTACGTGCTGTTCGGCACGCCGCAGGATCGATTGCGAGAGATGCTGTTGCCGATCGGCGAGTACCGCAAGTCGGAGGTTCGCCGGATCGCTGAGGAGATGGGTCTTCCCGTCTTCAACAAGCCGGATTCGCAGGAGATTTGCTTTGTTCCCAATGGTGACTACGCGGCGCTGGTAGCGCAGCGAGCGCCCCAGGCCGTGCGCAACGGCACGATCGTCGATCGCGAGGGCAATGTTCTGGGCGAGCATCGCGGCCATCAGCACTTCACCATCGGCCAGAGGCGCGGCCTCGGCGTGGCCGTCGGCCATCCCCTCTACGTCGTGAACAAGAATGCGCAGACGAACACGATC
>JADFIM010000033.1 GCA_022566725.1 Planctomycetota bacterium | reverse complement strand
ATCACGTCAAAGCTCCCACCCTCCCCATTCACGCCCAGCGCGACACGGCGCTGAGCGAATCGGTGCATGCGTTTGATCAACAGCTCGCCTCGCCTCACCAACTGCTGGAGATCCCCGACGCCAGCCGTCTGTTCAACGATCCGATCAGCCTCGAACTGATGGTCAGCGCATCCGTAGACTGGCTGGTCGATCATCTCGCCGCGGCTCAGTCTGATCGACCGCCGGTCATCGACAATGCGCCCGACGCAGCGCACCGCGCTGCGACAGAGTGACCTGCGTCCGGTGCGCGAATGATTCTCCCGTAGCCCCCGGCTCCGCCGGGGGGTTCTTCCGAACGAGGAATGTTGTCGGTACACCGCCAGGAAGCCCGCCGCAGGCGGGTCCCCCGCCCGGGTTCCACACCGCCGAGCCTGCCTTGCGAGAACTGTAGCGCCGCGAATCTCGCTGTCGCGGACATCTCCGGTGCGGCCATGGTGCCGGATGGGTGCGTCGATGCGTTCGACCTGGCGAAGCTGCTGGCCGAGTGGTGCTCGGTCGCCGGCGGCAACCCCTGTGGCACATGCCAGTAGAACGAAAGTCAAAGGGCAAGAGTCAAGAGTGACCAGTGATGAGTGATGAGTGATGCGCCAAAGCCCAGGGAAAGCTTTCCCTGGGCTTTCTTACGCGGGGCGGCGGTCGATCTATTTCGTCTGGCGAGTGAGGTGGCGCAACTTCCGCTCGATCAGATCCACCACGTCGTGGAGCAGGCCTTCGGCCTGTATCGACCACACCCCCCAACGCGTGTCGAACGGGTCTTGGGCGAGTTCGAGCCCGTCGCGCAGCGTACGTTTCATTCGCCGGGTGGGAAGCGAGCGCGCGAACGCACGCTCCATCGGAACCGCCAATTGCAGGTCGGCTGGTGAGGGCACGACGACGGCCAGGGGATCGTCGCTGTGGTCGGTGTGATACTCGACCGTCCACCGCCAACATTCCCCGTGCCAGGCAACATCCTCCGTGACCCCGTTGAGTGCCACCACGCGGCCGCGGAACCGGTCGAAGAGCGCGGTCGACTCCGTGTCCAATGCTGCCCGAAGCTTCCCGACCGTGGGGCGATTGAAGCGGTCCTCCCAGGCGATTCGTTTATGGCCTATGGTAAAGAGCATCGATACGCGTTCCTATTGCCTGTTCCCACCTGGCCGCGCCCCGGGGAGATCGATCGATCGGCCGTGCGCTCGTATGCCATACCGATCCTAGGCGCATCGCCCACTTGAATCTTTCGCCGGCCGGGGCGACATTGGGCGCCGGCTCAATTGAAATTGCAGCATCGCGAGCTGTTACCAGACGTTGGGTGGATTTCGGCCTGGCCGGGCCAGATGATCCAGAAAGATGGGCGCGATATGACCCGCGTGCTCGGTGACGTAACCGCAGTGCTGATGGCAAGAATGCCGGAGCCAGGCCGCGTCAAGACCCGGCTGGTAAGCGGCGGGGTGTACAGCCGCGCGATGGCAGCTGACTTGGCGTGGGCGATGCTTCGCTGCACCGCCCAACGGCTCAGCGCCCTCGGGCGGCTAGTGCTGGCGGTCAGCCCCGATGGGTGCGGCGCGCAGCTGGCCACCCGGCTCGGCATCGCCTCGGCTCCCGTCATCAACCAGGGCAGCGGAGACCTTGGCGAACGGCTCAACCGCGTGTGGGGGCTCGTCGAGACCCCTCGGCCGATTGCGTTTTTCGGAGGCGATTGCCCCGATGTTCCGGATGCGGCCCTGGGCGAGATCGCCCCGGCCCTGGCCCGATGCGATGTCGCCATCGGCCCGGCAGACGATGGGGGGTATTGGACGCTGGCGGCCCGTCGATACCATCCGGTCCTGGTCCAGGGGATCGACTGGGGCGGCGATCGCGTGTACGATCAAACCTGCCAACGGGCGGCTGAGCGGGGATTGACCGTCCGGAGTTTGCCCGCATGGCATGACGTTGACTATCCCCAGGATGTGGAGGCCCTTCGCCGTCGGTTGCGTGATCTCAGCAGATCGTCGGCGTGGACCCTGATTGACGCCGAACCGTTGCGGCAACTGGCAGAGCGACTCGACAAGCTTTGCAGCACATTGCCGGCACCCCCAGGTACACCACCATGACCAAGCCCCCCGCCGTCGCAGCCTCACAGCCCGAAGCTTCAGACCTCGATCAAACGGACCTGGCCGAGGCGTCGATTCTGCTGGTCGATGACAACCTTCAGAACGTTGAGTTGATGCAGGCTTATCTGGAGAGCTTGCCGTGCCGTCTCCGCAGCGCTCGCGACGGGGTGGAGGCGTTTGACTCGATCGACGAAGATCCGCCCGACCTGGTATTGCTGGACGTGATGATGCCGAGGATGTCCGGCTTCGAGCTGTGTCAGAAGATCAAGTCGAGCCCGACCACGCGCGACATCGTCGTGATCATGGTGACCGCACTGCACGAGGTGGGCGACCGCGAGCGGGCGGTCGAGTGCGGCACCGACGACTTCATCACCAAGCCGGTGAACAAGTTGGAGTTGATCACCCGGGTCCGATCACTGCTTCGGGTTCGTCTGCTGAAGCGGCGGCTGGATCAGGTGACGTCGCCTCAGAGTCCTGCCGCTGGGGATGATCGGTATCCTCCGAATGCCGGCCGGGACCTGCAATAGCCTGCCGCCGCCGGCTGCCGCGTGCAATCACCCAATGGCCGCACGTCGAGGGTGTCTCCACGGAGGCCCCTCGCAGCCCACCGGCGCAGCCTACGGGATCGGCTCGCGGGTCACGACCGCCGGGGTGTCACCCTGTCTGATCCAAATGCTGCCCCGACCGCGAGGCTCGAGCGTCAATTGCAGATGGTCGAGATATCGACGCAGAGCAGATGTGTCGAAGATATCCAGCCAATCGCTTCGCGCCGATTTATTGACTTGCTGGATGGCATCAATAATCTGGCTCTTGCTGATCATTCAAGCGTCTCCGTTGGGGGTGGTCGCGGCAAGGTTCATCGGCAAGCGGCCGGACAATAGGCCAGTCGATAATTCGCACGGACGCAAAGGTTTGTCACCATGATCCGACCGTGGATCAATACCAGAGAGTGGGTGCGGCGGTCTACCTGGCCCATCATGTCGGGTCTGTTGGTGGTCTCGGTGGCAGCCGCATGCGAACAGAGGATGATCGAAACGTTGGCGGCGGGCGAGAATGTCACACCGGCTCAAATCACGGACGCATTTGATGCGACAGCCGGAGGCGAACCCAGCCCGGCGGACACCCGGGCAGAGCTACAGATCCCGCAGCTGGGTGCCCACCCAACCGATCCAGGCGCCGATGCACTTGTCCGTTCGATCCTGGCCAGCCTCGATAGCCCAGCGAGGGCGCCCAGCGGCGAGACGCTGGTTCGCGTGGACCGACTTCGCAATCAGAGTCACTGCTCGCAGCGGGAATTCGCGTCGCTTCGCCGGCGCCTCGCCGATGTGCTGAGTCGGTCCGGCCGGTCCGACCAAGTTCGCTTCGTCGCGGATGCCGCCGAGGCGGCCCGCTATGAGCTTCACGGCACAGCGTATCTGGTCACCGCGAGAGGGTTCGATCAGTGGGAGTTGTATCTGAGTCTGCGCCCGGCCGGCCAGGCATGGACGATCTGGCGAGCGGACGCCGCGGTGCGCATGCTTCGCCAGCCGCGCCCGGGCGAGCCTGAGATCATCCTGCCATAGTCCGGAAGAATCACCACGGAGAACACAGAGAACACAGAGAGAGGACACAGAGAAAAGGCCGAATCTGCTCAGAGAACGCGTCGGCCTCGATCTGGGTCGGCGCAGTGTGCGCTGGTCGGGCAGCGGCCCCGCCTCAACATAACTTCCTCTGCGGCAATCCTCTGTGTCCTGGGTGCCTCAGTGGTGATGAATAATTCAGGATAGGGATTGTCGGCTTTAGCTGACGGTGCAGCACCCCTGCCGGGGCAGCTCACGTCGGTGAGACCCGTGACCGAGCCCGCCTGCCCAGCGACTGGCGCAGACTCGGAACGCCGATGGCCAGATATCCCGCCGCGAACAGGAGCAGAAACGGCACCCCGACCACCACGTAAGGGCGGGAAATGCTGATCGCCACGCAGGCCAGCATCAGCCCCGCCAGCCCCAATTCAATGAGGCCGCTGGGAATCCTCCGACGACGACCGTTCAGGACCGGATCGGGATCACTCTCATGCCCGCCGGCGTACTTCGGTGTGCGGACGAACGGGCTTTGCCGCCCGAGAAGCGCCTCGACGGTGGCCTTGGTATTAAGGACGTTGATGCCCACCCCGATCGCCATCAGCGCAGGCAGTCGCAGCAGCGTCCGCCAAAGGCTGATCTTCTGTGCGCATTGCGACACGACGCAGAATGTGCATGCCGCGACGGTGCCCAGCACCAAGCACAGACTGCCCACGCTCAGCACGGCCAGCACGCGAACCTCGTACAGCGGCGTCGCGACGAACAGCGCCGGCAAGGCCAGCAGCACCAGGAGCAGCACGGCCACATACGGCACAGGCGCCGTGAGGTGAAAGAACGCTTCCACCTTTGTCGCCAGCGGGGCGTCGCTCCGAATGATTCGAGGCAGGAGCTTGATCGCCGTCTGGGTGAGGCCCTTATTCCAGCGATGCTGCTGGCCCATGAACGCGCTGACGGTCGGAGGGACCTCCGCAGGACAGGTCACGTCCCCCAGATACTTGAACCGCCAGCCCTTCAGCTGCGCCCGATAGGAAAGGTCGGTGTCCTCAGTCAGCGTGTCGTGCTGCCAGCCGCCGGCGTCTTCGATGCAGCTGGCCCGCCAGATGCCGGCGGTGCCGTTGAAGTTGAACCACCGCCCGCTGCTGGCCCGGGCCGTCTGCTCGACGATGAAGTGCCCGTCGAGGACCATCGCCTGAACCTGCGTCAGGATGGAGTCATCGCGATTCAGATGCGCCCAGCGCGTCTGCACCATGCCGATCTGCGGATCGCTGAATTGATGAATCGTCCGTTGCAGGATGTCGGACGGCGGAACGAAATCCGCGTCGAAGACGGCGATAAACTCGCCCTTGGCCGACTTGAGCCCGTTGGCCAGCGCGCCGGCTTTGTAACCCGCGCGATTCGTGCGGTGAAGGTAGCACACGTCGTGACCCGCGGCCGCCATTTGCGCGCAGTGACTCTGTGCAATCTGGGCTGACTCGTCGGTCGAGTCATCCAATACCTGGATCTCCAGAAGATCGCGCGGATAATCGATCGCGCACGCCGCCTCGATCACACGCCCAGCGACATGGCGCTCGTTGAACATCGGTAACTGCACCGTCACCCGCGGAAGGCGTTCAAACCGTCTGACCGGTTCAGTCTCGCCCCCCCCGCGGCGGCTGCGCCAGAACACCCACACCATCCAATAGCGGTGCAGCCCGTAGATGCCAATCACCGCCAGCACCGCGGTGTAATAGATCAGGAATGAAAGGGCGAGGGTCTTCATCCGCAACAGTGTCGTCGTGCCCAGCGTAGCGTCATAGCCTCCCACCTGGTGCTCGGCGAGGCAAGGCCACCGGCCCAAGTCCGCGCGGGACCACCGCACCGTATTGTTTCAGCAATCACAGAGCTTGCAAGTACGGGTGTAGCCGGCAGGCAAAAGTCTCTCTCACGAGCCCGAAAAAGCGGCCGTGGGGCCCGCCAACCGCCGAGGCCGGCGTGTCTTGCCGCATTACGATCAGGACACGTCTCAGCCACGCGGGCTGCTATGCTATAGCGGGTACCGAGCAGCTGGAGCGTTCGTCACCAGCCGCAACCGTGAACCAGCGGACGCCCCCCGCGCTCCAACCACATCAGCCCCCTCAGCAACCAGGAGCACCGCCATGCAACAGCTCATCGACCTGCTTGACGACCATATGTACGTGGTGGTGGTGTCGGTCATCTGCCTGGCCGCGCTGGCCGGGTCGCTGATCCGGGCGTGTACCACGGTCCTCACCGCCCATTCCCGTGAGCGGAGCCGGCGGGAGATTGCGGCCTACATTGCCGAGGGCTCAATCACCCCTGAGCAGGGTGAGCGGCTCATCCGGGCAGAGGTCAACACCGCCGGCCGCGGCGGCGCGTGAACAACGCCATCCCCCGGCGTCGCGTGCGCTAAGTGCCTGTTTCAGAACCCTCTCCCCTTGAGGGGAGAGGGCAGGGTGAGGGGTGATTCGCCCGGGGTCGCCTTTGGCGACCTGCTCTGGACCCTCCCCCCAACCCTGTTTCGGGTTTCTTTCGAGGTGCCACCAACTGCCAGCCGCGCTCAGACGCCAGCTCATACAGGGCATTGCAGTCGTACAACGCGTCGCCCAGCAGATAGCCGCCCGGCTCGAGCGGCTTGATCATCCCCCGGGCCACCAGTGGTTCCGAGTCATTCATCGGCCCCACCGTCCAGGTCTCCAAGGCGCCACCGGGATCAACGATGGCAAAGAACTTGTAGCCCTTGGCTTTGGTCTTGACCGCTTGGCCCCACCGCGCGTCGGGATCCCGGCTCCAGCCGCCGATGGGCAGTGGCTTGGCGTCAATGCTCTTGTACCAATGACACGGCAACCGCTGTCGCGACCTGTGCTCAAGTTGATCGAGCAACGCTTGAACCGAGGGTGTCCGCAGGCGTCGAGACATCGTCGACTCGGAGGGAATCGACCATCGACGTGCCCACAACGGCCAGTTCCTTCGCTGGCAGGCCCACTTGGTCGGACGATCGTTGATGACCGCCCAACATTGGGTGATCGCGACCTGCGCATCGGAAAAACTCATTCCCCGCGGCGACATCCTGTCCAATTCACGGATCACGGGATACAGTTCCCCCAAGAGTTCGTCCTCCATGACTTGCTCCTGCTTGGTTTTGAAGGCGTTGTCAGGAGCATCAGGTCGGCGAACTCTTTCTCTTGCCAGCACTTATTGCACGCAATGCAATTTCCTACCCTGGGAGAGGGTCGGGGTGAGGGCAATCCCGTTCGTACACTCGACGGCGCAGCCGAAGTCGTCATCACAGCTTGTCCTGTGCAATAGCGCCACGCCGATGAAGCAGCGATACCTCGAAATCACCTTCCGCAACGGCCAGCCCTTGGCCGCGTACTTCTATCTGCCACGAAAGTCCGGCGATACCAGCGCCCGCACTGAGCGACATGATCACGGCCTGATGATTGACTTTGCGCCTGACGGCCGGGCCATCGGCATCGAGATCACCGCTCCCGCAAGCCTCTCACTCGAAGCGCTCAATCGAGCCCTAGCGACAGTGGACCAGCAACCCGCCACGGCCAGCGACCTCGCCCCCCTCCCTGCCGCATAGGTGAAGCTCTATGGTCTGCACAGCGGAGCCTAGACGGATTGGACGAGCCGGTCGTCGAACAGCCAGCGGCCGGGGTGGGCTAGATCAGCGGGGGGCGTTGAGAGCTATAATCCATCGATGCCTTTCAGAGTCGAAGTCGAAGAAGAGGCCGACGGCCGGTGGATCGCTGAAGTGCCTGATCTGCCGGGCGCGATGGTCTATGCGCAGAGTCGCGATGAGGCGATCGCACGTGTTCAGGTCTTGTCGCTGCGGGTGCTCGCGGACCGCCTAGAGAACGGCGAAGCGCTACCGCAGATGGACGGTGTTTTCGCCGTCGTCGCGTGAGCCACTGGCGATCAACGTAAGCCAGACGTGTCCTGGCGGCACTGGAGCGGATCGGATGGACTGTCAAGCGGCAACGTGGCTCGCATCGCACGCTGTCACGTCCCGGCTGGCCTGACTTTGTCTTTGCGTTTCACGATGGTGAAGAAATCGGCCCACGGATGCTGGCCCGGATTGCAAAGCACACCGGGCTCAGGCCGGAAGATATTTGAGAGAATGAGCTCGTAGCTCGAAGGGTCCGCTGTGCTGGCCGTTCTTCGTGAGATTCGGTCTTGGATGGTTCGCGCAGCGGCGCCTACACGGATTGGGTGAGCCGGTCGTCGAACAGCCAGGGGCCGGGGTGGGCGAGATCAGTGGGCGGCACCAAGCGATCGCGTACCGCGGTCACGAGATCGCTGATGCCGGCGCCGTGTGTTGCGCTGATGCGGAGGTCGGCGGCGGGGTACGGATCACTCGGGCCGGGGACGGCCCGGCTCGCTGGGGGCGACAGTAGATCGATCTTGTTAAGGACGCGCAGGTCAGGCTCGCGCGGCAGTGTCGGCCAATCGTGCTCGTGGTCCTTCATCGCAATCAACAGATTCGCTCGCTCGATCAACTGCCGGGCGAGGTCGATCGCCTTGGACTCGATCGGATCGGAGGTGTCGCGCATTCCGGGGGTGTCGTACCAATCGACGACGAGCCCGGCCAACTCGATGCGCCCTGAGGTGTAATCGCGCGTCGTGCCCGGCACATCGGCTGCGATCGACATCGACCGGCCGAGCAGTGCATTGCTCAGCGTGCTCTTGCCCACGTTGGGCGCACCGGCGACCACGACGATCGGTGGATCAATCAGGCGATTCAAGCGACGTGAGCGGGCAAGGTCGTCTTCCGACAACAAGGCTCGACCCTCCCCCTGACCCCCTCCCTGACGGGGAGGGGGAATATGGTGCCGCCAGCGTGGGGGTTGATCCAGCAGCAGGTCGATGGCCAAAGGACTCGCCGCCCGAGCCACAGCGGCCAGTGCGAGGGCTTCGTAGCGATCTGCGGCCTCGGGATAGACCGATTCCGCAGGGAGCTCATTCGGGGCGGCCGGCTCCACGCCAAGCTCGATCATCCGCTCGGTCAAGCGCTGGAGGATGCGAGGCCCGCTGTGGGGCATGAGCTGGGCGAGATCGTCACTCAGCCGTACCGCCAGCCCCTCATCGATGTCATCGAATCGCACGAGCCGGGCCCGACCAAGGGGCCAATCGTCGACGCCGGTCAGCGATTTGAGCACCGCCTCGACTTCGCCGACCAACTGAAGGATCGCGATGGCGCCAGGCTGCTTTGATGTTGCCGGGACCATGCGGCACAAGCACTGCCGGCGCAGTACGCCGTCACGATCGGGCATCGGTGCCGTCAACTTCCTTCCCGGCCAGGGCGTGCCTGGCGGCGGCAGCGATGCCTAGTAAGGTGAGATCGAGCACGATTTGGTCAACGAGGTCCTCGGTCTCGAAGAGGATCTTAGCGTCGCCGCCGGTGGCGATGACCTGCGGATAGGCACCGTAGGCCTCGGCGTATCGTTCGATCAATCGTTGCACCATTCCGCGGATGCCGTGGTACACACCTTTGAGCATGGCTTGGGCCGTGGACCGGCCGAATGCCTCATCATCCGGAGCGGTGAACCGCAGATCGGGAAGGGAAGCGGTGTTCTCATGCAAGGCCTGTAGCTGTATGGCAGCTCCCGGGGCGATCGCGCCCCCATGAAACGTTCCGTCGCCATCCACGAAATCAACTGTCACCGCGGTGCCGGCGTCGATCACCACACATGCCTGTTGGATGCGATCGTACGCAGCGGCGGCATTGAGTAGCCGATCGACGCCTGTAATCGTCTCCGGGTCAAGCTGCCGGCCGATCGGGACCGGCACATCCTCACCTACCCGAAACATCTCAACGGACAGCTGGTCGGCGAGCATTGCGGCGAGCCGATTCGCGACTGGATCGTTGACCGAGGCCAGCAGGATGGCTGGATGCGGCAGATGAGCGATCTCTTCCCACCACTGGACCACCAACTGCACCGCGCTGGGCAGCCGGTTGTTTTCGACGTGCTCGCTCGATTCTAGCTCGCCATCAATGAACCGGCCGACTTGGGCACGGCTGCTGCCGATGTTAACCGCGATCAGGTTGGGGCCGTTCATCTCCGAAAGCAGTGTAGGGCTGTGGGCGAGCATTCGGCCAAGCGCGGCTGGGCGTTGACCGACCGAATAGCCGAAAGGGCTATTTAGAGCGGCCTGGACCGGCCCTGCGGAGGTCACGGAGGCCGTGTAGCGGCACTGTGCCACCACCACCGTGGTCCGCCGCGGGGACGATGGGTTTTCCTGGGCTGCCCGACTTCACACGCTCTCGGGATACGCCTTGTTGGCGGTGCTGACGCCTGGAAATTGGCACTGGCAAGAACGATTCCGCGTTCTCATCCGCAAATATCAATGTATTATACCTGTATAATGTTAGCAATGGCCGCCCCGGATCAAATCAGAATCCGCCCTGGCTAGGCTTTGACTTGCAAATGGAAAGAGTTCTGTGCATACTAACTGAATACTGGGAGTCTAGGTGGCACCGCGGACCGGCTGGTTGCTTCGTCCGGCATCAGAAGGGTAGACGATGGCAGCTCCATCCTCCACAGGCTCCAATTTGACGGGAGGCGCGATGGTGAGGCGGCAACGATACGTTCCGGTTGTTGGACCGCGGCTGAGAAAGCTCCTGGCAGTGATCCTTGGGGCCTTTGCTCTGCTGTCGGTGAACTCAGTCTACCTGGCGACCATTTCAGCTGTGGAGTGGAGCACGGGGGCCGTCTATCAGAACTGGTTCTACCTGATCATGTTCCTGTTTCATTTGGTGGTGGGCGTCCTGATCGTCGTGCCGGTGCTCGTGTATGGTGCGATCCACTTCCACAACGCCAGGAATCGGCCGAACCGGCGAGCGATCCGGGCCGGGTATGCCTTGTTCAGCACAGCTCTCGTCTTGCTGGCGACCGGGATCGTGCTGACGCGGATCGAAGGCGTGATTGTGGTCAACGACCCGACGGTTCGCTCCATCGCATACTGGGTGCACGTGCTCAGCCCGCTGCTTGTCGTGTGGCTATTCATATTGCATCGGCTGGCGGGCCGCCGGATCAGGTGGAGGGTGGGGTTGAGTTGGACGGCGGCGGCGGCGGTGTTTGCGCTGGTGATGTCGGTGCTGCATTCTCAGGACCCACGGCAATGGAACGTGGCCGGCCCTGCCTCCGGCGAGCAATACTTCTTCCCGTCGCTGGCCCGCACACTCACGGGCAACTTTATTCCTGAGCGAGCGTTGATGAACGATCAGTATTGCATCGAGTGCCATCGGGATATTCACGAGAGTTGGGCCCACAGTGTTCATCGTTTCAGCTCGTTCAACAATCCGCCATACACCGCAACCGTTCTCGAGACGCGCAAGGTGATGTTTGAGCGCGATGGCAACGTGCAGGGATCACGTTTCTGTGCCGGCTGCCACGATCCCGTGCCGTTCTTCAGCGGAGCCTTCGACGACCCCAAGTTCGACGATCCGAACTATGATCTGGCCAGCGATCCGACCGCGCAAGCGGGCATCACCTGTTCTGTCTGTCACAGCATCACCCACATCAACACGGTTCGCGGCAACGCCGACTACACGATCGACGAACCGGTCCACTATCCCTTTGCCTACAGCGATCATGCGGTGTTGAAGTGGGTCAATCGTCAGCTCGTCAAGGCCAAGCCGGACTTTCACAAGAAGGTATTCCTTAAGCCCGAGGTTCATCGCAGCACGGCGTTCTGTGGAACCTGTCATAAGGTGCATTTGCCCGAAGAGCTGAACGCCTACAAGTTCCTGCGTGGGCAGAACCACTACGACGCGTTCTGGCTGAGCGGCGTGTCAGGGTACGGCGTCAGCAGCTTCTACTATCCCCCAAAGGCAGAGACGAACTGCAACCAATGCCACATGCCGCTGATGGCCTCCGACGATTTTGGGGCGCGCTATCGTGACGATTCGGGAGAGCTCAAAGTTCACAACCACATGTTCCCCTCGGCGAACACCGCGATGGCGGTTCTGGTCGGGATGGATAAGTCTGACGCCGTCATCAATGCCCATCGCGAGTTCCTTGAAGGCGTCATGCGCGTGGACATCTTCGGTCTGAAAGATGGAGCGACAATCGACAGCCCGCTCATTGCTCCGATTCGGCCGGAGGTTCCGACGCTCGAACCCGGTCGGGAATACCTGATCGAGACGGTCATCCGCACCATGAAGATGGGTCACCAGTTCACGCAGGGAACCGCCGACTCCAACGAGGTGTGGCTGGATGTGACCGTATCGAGTGGTGATCAGATTATCGGTCGAAGCGGTGGCAGACGCCGCGCGGACAACGCTGTCGATCCATGGTCGCATTTCGTCAACTCGTTCGTTCTCGACCGCGACGGCAATCGCATCAATCGCCGCAATGCGCAGGACATTTTCGTCGCCCTGTACAACCACCAGATTCCTCCCGGAGCGGGGGACGCGGTTCATTATCTGCTTCGAGTGCCCCCGAGCGTCACCGAGCCGATCACAATTGACCTGCGGCTTCAGTACCGCAAGTTCGACACCGAATACATGCGGTTCGTCACGGACGAGCCGGATTACTTCAACGATCTGCCGATCACCACGCTGGCGAGCGATCAGGTCACGTTTCCGGTGGCCGTGGTTGCCGATCAGCCATACAACGACGAGTCGCCCATCATTGCGTGGCAGCGTTGGAATGATTACGGCATCGGTCTGCTGCGGAAAGGGCGCATCGGTGAACTTCGTCAGGCGGAAGATGCCTTCAAACAAGTCGAGGCGCTTGGCCGGCCGGACGGGCCGCTAAATCTCGCCAGGGTCTACCTCAAGGAGGGTCGGGTCGCCCGCGACGCCCCCGAGGCACTGCGCCGCGCCCGTGACTTTGACCCGCCGGCCTATGAATGGTCGGTGCTGTGGTTCACCGGCCTGGTCAATACACAGAACGGCAACCTGGACGAGGCAATCCGAAACTTCCAACAGATTGTCGAAGGTGGATTTGAGCAGGCTCGGGGCAGAGGCTTCGATTTTGCCAAGGACTATCGCCTGCTCAACGAGCTCGGCCAAACGATCTATGAGCGGGCGAGACAGGAGCGTGGGGGCGATCGCCGTGCTCGGCGCGAGCAACTGCTCAACGACGCGATGACACAGTTCAAGGCGGCGCTGGAGCTCGACCCGGAGAACGTTGCCGCCCATTACAACCTCAGCCAGATCTATGCAGCACTTGGCGATGATGACGAAGCCGCAGTGCACCGCAAGCTTCACGCCAAGTACAAGCCGGATGACAACGCGCGTGACCTGGCGATCGCCGCCGCCCGTATCAGGTACCCGGCAGCAAACCGTGCCGCCGAGGCGGTGGTGATCTACGATTTGCGACGACCCGGGGCCTATGATCTGCCCCCCGAGAGCCCCAAGGTTGCTCGCCATGACTGATCGCCCAAGCGATACCGAGCCGCTCCCTGCGGAACCGGATCTGATTCCCGAAGAGGAGCTTGTCCCGGAGGACGACGCGATCATCGGTCGCGCGTTTCGATGGTCCGCGGTAGTAATCGTGCTCATCGTTGCGTTTGTCGGCCTGGCGGTGCTGTGGGCGAATCGCACCGAGCCCGTGGTAGAGGTCGTCATCGCCAAGGACCCAGGGGCGATCGAGAACCTCCAGCCAACGATCGAGACTCTGCCGGACGTAAGTTTCAAGGACATTACCGTCGAGGCCGGCATCGATTTTGTGCACACCAATGGAGCCCGGGGAGACAAACTTCTGCCGGAGACGATGGGCAGCGGAGCCGCCTTCTTCGACTATGACGGCGACGGTGATCAGGACCTGCTGCTGATCAACTCGACGCATTGGCCGGGGGCCGAATACACCGGCCCACTGCCGACGATGGCCTTGTACCGAAACGACGGTCGGGGAGCTTTCTCCAACGTGACCAGCGGGTCCGGGCTCGATGTGACCGCCTACGGCATGGGGGTAGCCGTCGGCGATTACGACAACGATGGACATGTTGACGTATTCATTACCGCGGTCGGCTTCAACCATCTCTATCATAATCTCGGCGGTTACTTCCAGGATGTGACGGCTCAGGCAGGCGTCGCCGGCGGCGAGACGCAGTGGGGCAGCAGCGCGAGCTTCTTTGACTACGACAATGACGGCGACCTCGATCTGTTTGTGGCCAACTATGTCCGTTGGTCCAAGGAGATCGACTTCAAGCTCAATTTCACCCTCAACGGCACCGACCGCGCTTATGGGCCGCCGACGAACTACAGGGGCGAGTACCCGACGCTGTACCGAAACAACGGGGACGGGACATTCACTGATGTCTCAGCCGAGGCCGGGATACAGATCGACAATCCCGCTACCGGCCTGCCAGTGGCCAAGGCCTTGGCGATCCTTCCAGTTGATATCGACGGCGATGGCTTCATTGACCTCGTTGTCGCCAACGACACGGTGCCCAACTTCCTGTTCCGCAACAACACCGACGGCACGTTCCAGGAGATCGGCGCTCGAGGCGGTGTTGCGTTCAGCAGCGCAGGCAAAGCGACCGGAGCGATGGGGATCGATGCGGGTCATTATCGAAACGATCGGGACCTTGCAATCAGCATCGGGAACTTCGCCAACGAGATGACCTCGCTATATGTCTCCCAGCGCGAAGCATTGCAATTCGCGGATCAGGCGATCGGCGAAGGAATCGGCTCGCCGACTCGGCTTGGGTTGACGTTCGGCCTGTTTTTCTTCGATTATGATCTTGACGGGCGGCTCGATCTGCTCCAGGCCAACGGTCACCTTGAAGACGAGATCAACACGGTGCAGCCAAGCCAGCACTACCGTCAACCGGCGCAAGTGTTCTGGAATGCCGGCCCCCAGACGCGCTCGTGCTTCGTCGAGGTTCCGACCTCGCAGTTGGGCGATCTTTCAACGCCGATCGTCGGGCGCGGCGCAGCGTACGCGGATATCGACGGCGACGGCGACCTGGACGTGCTGCTGACCCAGGCCGGCGGGCCGCCGATGCTCCTACGCAACGAACAGGATCTGGGTCATCATTGGCTGCGCGTCAAGCTGATCGGGCGGACGTGCAACCGCGATGCTATCGGCGCCTGGGTCGAGCTGACCGCGGCCGGCGTCACCCAGCGACGGCAAGTCATGCCGACTCGCAGCTATTTGTCGCAGGTTGAACTGCCTGTGACCTTCGGCCTGGGTGACGCAACCGAGGTTGACTCGCTACGAATCATCTGGCCGGATCAGACGACGCAGGAGATAGCGGTCGATCAAATCGACACCATGCTCGTCATCGAGCAGCCGGTTGGATGACCTGACAGGCCATGGCCGACAAGCGCCAACGACAACAGCGCATCCGTGAGATCCTCGCACGTAACGAGATCCATAGTCAGGACCAACTGCAGGACCTGCTGTCCGCGGAGAGTATCCGGACGACTCAGGCGACGCTGTCACGCGATATGCGCGATCTCGGCGCCGTCAAGGGCTCCGGAGGATATACGCTGCCCAACACCGCATCGGGATCACAGTCTGAAATGGGGGATCTTCAACGACTGCTCAAAGTGGCGATGATCTCGGTGCAGCGAGGCGGGACGCTGGTTGTGTTGCGTACTTCGCCCGGCCATGCCCACGCTCTCGCCGCCGAGATCGACAAAGCCCGGCTGCGACAGGTCATCGGCACGATCGCCGACCATGATACCGTCTTGGCGGCGACGCAGTCGGCCGGCCAGGCCCGCGAAGTAGCGCGCGTCCTTGAACAGTTGGCCGGTTTGCAGTAATGCTGAAATCAATCTCCCGGTACGACCCGGCACGTCAGTGCGGGGCTCCCGCGGGTATGCACCCGCGGCTATGAATCGAACATTGCGCGCGAATCATTGCGAAACCGTCGCGCCGGCCCACACCAGCTACCGGGCGTTATGGACACTCTCCCCAGTTGGCGAGCAGCGCGAGCAGGTCGAGGATGCCGACGGTGCCGTCGCCGTCGAAGTCCGGCGGACCGCCGGGGTCGGTGCCCCATTCGCTGAGCAGCACGAGCAAATCGAGGATGCCGACACTGCCGTCGCCATCGAGGTCGGCCGGGCAGTCCGGGGGTTCGCATTCATCGGGAATGCCGTTCGCGTTAGCGTCGCTGCTGGTGCCGTCGGCGATGTCGCAGATGTCGAGCGTGCCGTTGTCGTTGCAGTCAGACAACCCGCCGATGATGTAGGCTGCGCCGGGCCCATCGTGCTCGCCTTGGCCCGAATTGCCGTCGTTGTGTGCGCCCACCAGCGCCCGGCCAGCGCTCATGGAAACAGAGCCGCCGAACCCGGCAAAGACCGCGGCGTCGGAGGCGGTGAGCTTGGCTTGCTCCTCCCACAGGCCCGTCTGCTGGTTGAATCGGAAGATGTACGCCGAACCAGAGGCCAGTCCCGCATCGCTGTTGCCGAGCGCCCCGATGAGGGCCAGGTCGCCGCTCATGGACACAGAGAACCCGAAGGTGTCACTTGCCGCGGCGTCGGAGGCGGTGAGCTTGGCTTCCTCGATCCATTCAGAGGTATCGGGATCGAAGCGGAACACGTACGCCGAGCCGGAGCCGGCGCCCGCATCGTCGTCGCCCCACGCCCCGATCACGGTCACGTCGCCGCTGATGGAAACCGAAAAGCCGAACTTGTCGAAGCCCGCGGCGTCGGAGGCGGTGAGCTTGGCTTCCTCGATCCATTCAGAGGTGTCGGGGTCGAAGCGAAACACGTACGCCGAGCCGGAGTCGTTTGGCACATCGTCGTGCGTAGGCGCCCCGATCAGGGCCAGGTTGCCGCTGACAGAGACCGAAAAGCCGAAGCGGTCCCACGGCGCGGCATCCGAAGCGGTGAGCTTCGCTTCCTCGTTCCACTGACCGGATTCCTTGTCGAAGCGGAACACGTAGGCCGAGCCGGAGCCCTGTCCCGCGTCAGCGTCCCCGCTTGCCCCGATCACGGCCACGCCGCCGTCGATGGCCACAGCCCCGCCGAAGACATCACCGCTGAACGCATCGGAGGCGAGGAGCTTCTGTTCCTCGATCCATTGCGACGTCTGGGGATCGTAGCGGAACACGTAGGCCGCCCCGGACTCGCAGAATGGGTATTTATTGCAGGCATCGTCGTGGGCACGCGCGCCCACCAAGCTCACGTCGCCGCTGATGGCAACAGAATAACCGAACCTGTCACCCCAGCCGGCGTCAGAGGCGACAAGCTTCTGCTCCTGGACCCATCCCGATCCCGGCGCGCCGGGAGGATCAAATCGGTAGACATAGGCCGAGCCGGACCAGACTCCTGCGTGAAGGTCGTTATGGGCACCGATCAGCGCCAGATCGCCGCTAGTAGAAACAGAATTGCCGAACTGGTCACCCTGAGCCGCGTCCGACGCGGTGAGCTTGGCCAACTCGTTGGCCGGGCACTGGGCCGATGCGACGGGTGCGCCTAGGCCGGCCACGCACACGGCCATCACGGAAACGATCGGCAAGGGCCGAATCAGGCATTTCATCGCTCGCCTCCTTCCGCTGCAAAGAGGTTGGCCCGCGGTCCTCAAGAGGCTCTCTGGCCAATCCTCCCGGACTGCTGCCAGGACGGATCGACTCAGCACCCAACAGGATAGGCCCGGCGATCCGCTGTGCCTGCCTCGTGTCGCGCCGGCTGAGCAGCCTCAAGGACACGGGCCCCAGTTGGCGAGCAGCGTGAGCAGATCGAGGATGCCCACGGTGCCGTCGCCGTCGAAGTCTGGCGGCCCGCCGGGATCGGTGCCCCAGGCCGCAAGCAGCGCGAGCAGATCAAGAATGCCAACACTACCGGTGCCATCGAGGTCCCA
>JADFIM010000205.1 GCA_022566725.1 Planctomycetota bacterium | reverse complement strand
CCTCAAACACCACGAACGTCGCGCCTTCCACCAAGCGTCCGTGCGGTTGGTGGTCATCGAAGCCTCCGCGGCAGGCAACCCGCCCGAGTTCAGCGAAGCGCAACTCGCCGAGCAGATGGCCAAGCACGCCGAGGATCTTCCCGGCGAAGGCGAACAGGGTTTCGGCTACCGCTTGGGGCACCGCGCGAAGCTGCAGTGGCTTTCGATTCCTGCCGACAGCGTCCGTGAAGTCGTCGAGAACAGCGATCAGCTCAACCCCGTGGCGCTGCGAAAGCACTGGCGGCTGAACCCGGTGCGGTTTGGGGAGCCGGAGTCGGGCGGTGAGGTTCCCGACGACGTGCGACGCGACTTGCTGGACACGGTCACGAAGCAGATGTTGGACGAGATCGCCAAGTACGCCAGCGACCAGCTTCGCATCAAGCGGCGCCATCTGCCCCGAATCGGCGGCTACCTGGAGCTCGCCGACGATTGGCAGGATATGGACTTCGAAAAGCTCGCGTTGGACATCCAGGAGAAGTTCCTGATCGCACTGCCGCAGTTCCACTCAGTCGGCGACCGCTGGCTTGAGATCGACGACTTTGCCCAGCTTCCCGGGATCGGCCGGGCGGCGACGTATAAGTTCGGCGAAATCCCGGTCGAGCTGGGTGAGCTGGTGTTGGCCGCACGAGAACTGGGCGGATCGCAAACCATGCTGATCCAGCAGGACGTGGCCGGCCCGCCGTTGCGGGGCGATGACGAAAGCGTGTACCTGTTCCGCATCATCGACACCGATGCGTCGAGACCACCGCGATCCACTGATGAGGTTCGTGAGGCTCTCGTCGCCGATCTGAGCAAGCTTGCCCAATATCAGCAACTGGTGGGGTCAGCCGAGACGCTTCGGCAGCAGGCGCTAACCGGCGGATTGCTGTCGGTCGCCATGGCGCACGACACCTTGGTCCGTCGAGCTGATCAAGTGTCGCTGACCGATCTCCAGATGCTGCAACTTCAGGTTCAATTTCAACTGCCGCTCTCATCGAGCCCCACGCCGCTTCCCACAATCGAGGTGCACGAGCCAACGGTCGCAGCGATCATCGACCACGCGCTGGCCTTGCCGCAAGACGTCGCGATACGCAACTTGCCCAAGGACCAGCGAACAATCGTGGTTCCGGTGGATGATCGACTGTGTGTGCTGGTGGTGCAGTTTGTGGAACAGGTCCCGGTGACCGACGAGGATTATGCCTCGTTCGCGGGTAACGGCCTCGTGCAGGCACTGCTGCAGGCCGAGGAGCTTGACCAGGGCAAGCGAACGCAAGATGAGTTCAGCTTTGACGCGCTGGCGGCACGTCACAACTTTGTCATCGCCACTACGCAACCCGCAACGCAGCCCGCCGCGACGCAACCGGATCAAGGCTCCGCCGAGCAACGCCAGTCCGGCGCCGGCAGGTGATGCCTCGCCCGCAGCCGTTCTCGGCGAATCAGCTCACTGTTGATCCCGCCTTGGCCGGCCGATCCAAACCAAGCAGCACGACGTCAGCCTCGCCGCCGGGGGTGTCGCTGGTCGCGGCGAGAATCATGCCTTCGCTCAACTCGCCGCGGATTTTCCTCGGCTCCAGGTTGGCGACGATCACCACCTGCTTGCCGACCAGCTCCTGCGGGTCATACCAGGCCCTGATCCCGGCGCAGACCTGCCGCCCCGACTCCGTCCCATCGTCGAGCTGAATCTTGAGCAAGCGATCAGCGTTGGGATGCGCTTCGGCCGCGGTGACCGTGGCCACCCGCAGGTCAAGCTCGCTGAACTGATCGAAGCTGATCGTGGGCTTGGCAGGCATGGGCGACCTCTCCTACAAGGCGGACATGGTATCCGATCCGCCGGTCCCACCTCTTTCTCGCTTCTCTGCGCGGCCAGCCTTACAGCATCAGACCCCGACCACTTCAGCGCAGCGATCGCAGAGCATGCCTCCGTCGCTCCGCTGGGTGACGGTCTCGACGCGCTTCCAGCAGCGATCGCAGCGCGGACTATTGCGCAAATCGTTCACCAGCACCTCGTCGCCTTCGGCCGGGCTGACTCGCACCCGGGAAACGCCGAGTATGTCGGCGAGATCC
Organism: Planctomycetota bacterium; assembly: GCA_022566725.1. Classification (GTDB taxonomy): domain Bacteria; phylum Planctomycetota; class Phycisphaerae; order Phycisphaerales; family SM1A02; genus JADFFQ01. The sequence continues at coordinate 2,770 of JADFIM010000205.1, read as the reverse complement.
GGCTCGAACTTTGCCAGCACACGATGGGGGTCCGGCAAGACAACTTCGGCATCGAGCGGATTCTCAATACCGCGGGCCTTGGCCTCCTCCAGCGCCTTGAGCGACGCATCGCGAACCTGCATCACCCTCGGCCAGTCGCGGTCGACGCTCGTCTCAGGGACCGCGGTGAATGTCTGCACATGCACGCAGCGATCGTCATCGGGCCTCAGCGCACGATACGCCTCATCGGCGGTGTGGGGCAGGATTGGCGCCAGTAGCCGGCACAACTGCTCCATGATGCTCCACATCACCATCTGCGTGGACCGACGGCGCGGCGAGTCCGGCCGGTCGCAATACAGCCGATCTTTGACGGCGGCGCAGTACAACGCGCTGAGCGTCTCGTTGCAGAAGCCGTACAGCAGTTGGTGTGCCGTGCGGAACGCATACGATTCATACGCCGCCAACACCCCTGCTTGCAGCTTCGCGCTCTCAGCGAGCACGTATGCGTCGATCGAGGTTCCTGCGATGCCGCTCACATCCACGCCCATGCCGTGGGAGCGACCCTCGGTGCTCGGCTGGAAGTCACCGAGATTGCTCAGCAGGAATCGCAGGGTGTTGCGAACCTTGCGGTAGGTCTCGCCGGCCAGGTCGAAGAACTCCAGGTCCATCTTGACATCGTTCTCGTAGGCCAGCGAGCTGACCCACCACCGGCAGACATCAGCCCCGTACTTGTTGATCACCTCTTCCACGTCGATGGTGTTGCCAAGGCTCTTGGACATCTTTCGGCCGTCCTTGGCGACGGTGAAGCCGTGGGTGAGGACCGCTTTGAACGGCGACCGCCCCGTGACCGCCAGCGAAGGCAGAAGCGACAGTTGGAACCATCCCCGGTGCTGGTCGGAACCTTCCAGGTATAGATCAGCGGGGAAGCCGAGGTTGCGCTTTCTCATTACCGCGTGCCAGGATGAGCCGGACTCAAACCACACGTCGAAGATGTCGTACATCTTGGTCAGCTTGGCGAGCGAGATGGTCCGGGACTTGGACTGGTCACTTAAGTGACCAGTCCTCAACGCTTCGGGCGCGTCGGGATCGTTGGCGGGGTCGTAGCCGTCCAATAGCGTTTCCGGGGACTCCGTGAACCACGCATCGCTTCCCTTTTTGCCGATGACCTCAGCGACCGCGCGGACCGAGGCCGTGGTCAGGAACACCTCCCCATCCGGCGTCTTGAAGGCGGGGATCGGCAAGCCCCACGACCGCTGGCGGGAGATACACCAATCGGGGCGCGACTCGAGCATCCCGCGCATCCGATTGCGCCCCCATTGGGGGATGAACGTGATCTGAGAGGCGCATGCTTCCAGCCCTAGCTCGCGCATCGTCTTGTCGGCGCGCTTCGTCGGCCCGTCCACGCTGATGAACCACTGCTCGGTCGCGCGGAAGATGACCGGCGTCTTGGAGCGCCAGTCGTGCGGATAGCTGTGTACGAACGGATTCGCATGGAACAGGTGCCCGGACGCCCGCAGGTGATCGACGATTCTCTCGTTCGCCTGCCAGATGTTCATTCCACGCAGCCAATCGGGCACGGTATCGTCGTAGCTCCCGTCTGCGCGCACCGGGCAGTAGATATCCAGCCCCTCGCGCACGGCGGTGAGTTGGTCCTCGGCGCCGTGGCCGGGCGCGGTGTGGACCAGACCAGTGCCATCTTCAAGCGTCACGTAATCAGCATGCACGATGGGGCTGGTGCGATCGCAGAACGGATGGCGATAGCTCAGTCCGACCAGCGCCGCCCCCTCCACTTCGGCGAGGACTTCAACCAAGTCGCTCTTGGCCTGCTCGGTGACCCGGTCCACAAGGTCAACCGCGATCACCGTGAGGCTGCCATCGACCTGCACCAGAGCGTATCGGAACCGCTGGTGGACGGCGATGGCCAGGTTGGCCGGGAGCGTCCACGGCGTGGTGGTCCAGATCATCAACGACGGCGTCTGATCAAGGTCCACGCCGAACGCGCGCGCGACTGCCTCACGATCGGCTGCTTCGAAATCCACATAGATCGACAGATCCTCCTTGTCGTAGTACTCCAACTCCGCCTCGGCGAGCGCGGTCTGGTTCTCGATCGACCAGTGCACCGATTTGAGCGCGCGGCAGACCAGCCCCTGCTCGACGAGGTCGGCAAAGACTTCGAGCACCGCCTTCTCGTACGCCGGGTCCATCGTGAGATACGGGTGGTCAAAGTCCGCCAGGGTCATCACGCGCTTCATCTGGGCGGCCTGGACCTTCTGGTATTGCTCGGCGTACCTGGCACACGCCCGCCGAACAACCATCCGGCGATCATCTTCGCTGAGGGTGTCAAGCTTCACCATCTCGCCCGACTCGATGAGATCCAGCATGACCCTGTGCTCAATCGGCAACCCGTGACAGTCCCAGCCGGGGATGAAGCGACATCGCTCCCCGGCCATCAGCCGGCTGCGAACGACGAAATCCTTGAGCACTCGATTGAGCACGGTCCCAACGTGCAGAGGACCGCTGGTGTAGGGCGGACCGTCATGGAGAATGAACGGCTTGGCATTCTCACGGGCCGCGATCACTTTCTCGTAAAGCGGCATCCGCTCCCAGCGGGCCAGCGACTTCGGCTCGGCTTGGATCAAGCCCGCCCGCATGGGAAACGCCGTCTTGGGCAGGTTGAGCGTCTTCTTGTAGTTGGTCTTGGTGGGTAGGGGCATCGGAAGGCATCATGGCATCATGGCATCATGGCATCAAGGGGAAGTCGTAGGTCGGGTCCGCAGACCCGACATCCTCT